>JAGUYV010000085.1 GCA_020061125.1 bacterium
CAGACCGCGGTTGCGGGAGGCCAGGCTGCCGCGCCGCAGGCCGCTCTGCCCGAACTGCCCGAGCCTCTGGCTTCGCCCTACGGCCCCGTGGAAACGCTCGGCGACTCGTTCTGCAAGGCGTTGCTCAAAAAGGACTATCAGGCGCTCGCCGCCCATTTCAATACGGAATTCCTCATTCGGGTCAATCCCAAGTTCCAGAATCTCGACGACGCGGACGCCCTGCGCGACATGCAGGGGCTGACTCCCAAAGTGATCGAGGACAGCATCCGCGAAGCCCATGCCGTGCCCGCCACCGAGTGCGTGGTGGAGACCACGGAACTGCGCAACTGCACTGACACGGCCACCCTGGCCAACGACAGCACGAGCGGGGATGTCACTACGGACTCGTTCCTGGCCGCGGCCGGGGATCTCGGCGTCACCGAGTGCGGCATCCTGCAAATCCGCGAGACATCCAACGCGGGCATCCTGTATTCGCAGATCATCGTGGGCAACCCGGGCGGCAAGTGGCAGTTGCTGCTCGGCATGTAGCGCGCGGCGGCCCCTTCCATGCAGCCTGTCACCACGGAAAAAAAGAAGATATTCCTGTGCAGCGGCGAGGTGTCCGGAGACATGCACGGCGCGAATCTGGCGCGCCGCATCCGGGAGCTTGCGCCCGCGTTCGAGTTCGCGGCCATAGGTGGAGAGCGCATGAGAGATGCGGGCGTGCGCCTGGTTGCGGACAGCACCACATGGGGCAGCGTGGGCATGTTCGAGTCCGCGGCCAAAGCCCCGTGGGTGTATCCTGCCATGCGCCGCATGCCCGCTCTGTTCCGATCCGAAAACCCCGATGTGTTCGTGCCCATTGACTACCGCTATTTCAACATGCGCGCGGCGCGCGCCGCGCACGAGCAGAATATCCGCACGGTGTATTTCTTTGCGCCCGTTTCCTGGTTCGGGTCAGGGCCGGGCCGGTTCGCGCCCATCGCGCAGACCGTGGATTTGGCTCTGCTGACCCTGCCGTTTTCTCACGACGACTACCGCGCCGCGGGCGCGAATTTCGAGTTTATCGGACACCCGATCATGGACACGGCCGTGCCGGACATGGACAGGGCCGAGGCGCACGAATTTTTCGGCACGGACCCGGAGCGTCCGGTCATCGGCCTCATGCCGGGTTCCCGCTGGCAGGAAGTCAAGCGCCTGCTGCCGGTGTTTCAGCGCGCTGTGCAGCAAATTCTCGAATCCGTTCCGCAGGCGCAGTTTTTGCTGTTCGCGGCCACCGGCCCTCTGGAAAATCACATCCGTGCGCGCACGGCGAATTCCCCGATCCGGGTCGTAAATCGCCATGTGTACGACTTTATGAGCATCAGCGATTTGCTGATTCTGTGTTCGGGCACAGCCGCGCACGAGGCCACAGTATTGGGGCGTCCCATGATCGTGTGTTACAAGATCAGCGCGCCCACGGCGTGGCTGGCGCGGCGCATGGTGGACATCAAGTTTATCGCGCTGCCCAACATTGTGTCCGATGAATTCGTTGTTCCGGAACTGGTGCAGGAACAATGCACGCCGCAGGCCGTGGCCGGGGACGCGTGCGCGTTGTTGTCAGACCCCGCGCGCCGCGATACAATGGAACGGAACCTGGAGCGCGTGCGCGCCAGGCTTGGCGGAACCGGAGCGCTGGACCGCGCGGCCCGGCGCGTGGTGGACGCCGCTCTGGGCCGCATCCCGGATTTCCGGTCCGGAACAACCGATCCGCAGCCGAGCGATTGAGATGAATTATGAGACTGCCATTTAATGGATGTTTCCAGTTAACGGGAGCCACGGCATTACCGCGCCAAGGGATTCCGTTTTTGTCGCTGGCGGCATTGTTTCTTTGTCTTGCAATCGCGCCCGGCGCGGCAAAGGCCGCAGCCCAGAGCGAGCAAAGCGTGCCCCTGGAGATCAGCAATTTGCTCACTTACGAGGGGCTTTCCCCTTTCGTTTCCTTCCAGTACCCGGCGGACATGAAAATCAGCGGCGACGATCTTTATGTCTCGCAGCAGCATCTGGGATACATGGTCAGCCTGGAGCCGGGCGCTGCGGGTCCCGCCAAGCCGTATTTCCAGGCCACGATCATGCTCGTGAAGTCCTACGACAGCGCCGTGAGCGTCATGGACCACTATCTCGATGAATTGCAGCACCATCTCGAGCCGGAGTTCACGCGGCACACCATCAGCGCAACGGTGCGCGCGGACGGCGTGCGGTTCGCTTCGTTTGCGGGCCGCGGGTATCTGGCCTATGGCGTGGTGGTGGCGGACGGAGCGCTCCAGGGCCTTTCGTTCTCCGAGGAGTTCCGCAATTTCGTGCTTCCCGGCAATGTAGATTTGCGCATCATCTTCAAATATCCCACCGCATCCCAGAACAACGAGGACATGCGCAAGGCCATGGAAACCATCCTGTCCTCGATTGTGGTGCATTCCGATTACTACCATCTGGACCGCGACACCAGCCTGGATTCCCTTCGGCTGCGGCACCGGAATTAATCCGCCGCGCCGTTCGCTTTTCCATTGAATTTTGAATCGCTATAATATATCCCTGTAGCATCATAGGGGCGTAGCCAAGCGGTAAGGCACCGGTTTTTGGTGCCGGCATTCGCAGGTTCGAATCCTGCCGCCCCTGCTTTTTTCGAAAACCATGCGCGGCCGGGGGCCGCGCGTTTTCCGGACAGCGCGCAAGCGCGGAGGGCAGCCGCCATGAACACCCACGGAATTACAAGCCTGAATGACGCGCACGCCACCACCATCGTGGCCGTGCACAAGGACGGCAAAGCAGCCATGGCTGGAGACGGGCAGGTGTCCGTGGGCCAGACCATCATGAAACATTCCGCGAAAAAAGTGCGGTTCATGGCCGACGGCCGCGTGCTGGCAGGATTCAGCGGGTCCGTGGCGGACGCCTTCACCCTGTTCGACAAATTCGAAGCCAAGCTCGAACAATACAAGCACAGTCTGCCGCGCGCGGCCATGGAATTCGCCAAAGAGTGGCGCGCGGACAAGTATCTGCGCCGGCTCGAAGCCTTGCTCGTGGTGTCGGACAGGGAACACCTTCTGGTGATATCCGGCGGCGGCGAAGTCATCGAGCCGGACAACAAGGTGGCGGGCATCGGCTCGGGCGGCGGCTACGCACTGGCCGCGGCGCGTGCTCTGATTGAACACACGAATCTGCCCGCCGCGGACATCGCCCGCCTGGCCATCGGCATCGCCGCAGATATCTGCGTGTACACAAACCATAACATCACCGTGGAAACCATAGGCTGACCATGACAGAATCACAGGATACACAGGACAAAATATCCACTCCGCCGCAGCCCGACAGCCTCACCCCCGCGCAAATCGTGGCCGAGCTGGACAAGCACATCGTGGGCCAGGGCCGCGCCAAGCGCGTGACAGCCATCGCCCTGCGCAACCGCACGCGCCGCCGCAAGCTCCCTGAAGATCTTCAGAAGGAGATCGTGCCCAAGAACATCATCATGATTGGCCCCACGGGCGTGGGCAAAACCGAGATCGCGCGGCGCCTGTCCGATCTCGTGGACGCGCCCTTCATTAAAGTCGAGGCCACCAAGTACACGGAAGTGGGCTATGTGGGCCGCGATGTGGAGAGCATGATCCGGGAGCTTGTGGAGAGCGGCGTGCGCATGGTGCAGCGCAGGCGGCGCGAGCGCGTGCAGGCCGAGGCCGAGCAGAATGTCATCACCCGGCTCGTGAACCTGCTCGTGCACGAGCCTCCAAGGCACCGCCGCCCCGCGGACCGGCCCGAGACCGAGGACGAGTACACACAGATGGACCGCCTCAAGGAACGCATGCGCGACGCCATCGTGCGCGGCGAATTCGACAGCCATGTGGTGGATGTCGAGGTGGAAGAGGGCGGCCCGAAAATGATCGAAATTTTCTCCAACACGGGCATGGAGGAAATGGGCGTGAACCTGCAGGACATGCTCGGAAACATGATGCCCAAGCGCACCAAGACGCGCAGCGCCACCGTGGCCGAGGCCCGGAAAATTTTGCTCAACCAGGAAGTGGACAAACTCATTGACATGGATTCCGTGGTCACGGAAGCCATCAACCTCGTGGAGCAGTCGGGTATCGTGTTTCTTGACGAAATTGACAAGATCGCGGGCAAGGAAAAATCCGCGGGCAGCGGCCCGGATGTGTCCCGCGAGGGCGTGCAGCGCGACATTCTTCCCATCGTCGAGGGCAGCACCGTGGTCACCAAGCACGGGCCGGTCAAAACCGATCACATCCTGTTCATCGCCGCTGGCGCGTTTCATGTGTCCAAGCCCAGCGACCTCATTCCCGAGCTTCAGGGCAGGTTCCCGCTGCGCGTGGAACTGGACAGCCTGACAAAAGAAGATTTCAAGCGCATTCTGGTGGAGCCGCGAAGCGCGCTCATAAAACAGTACCGCGCTCTGCTGGCCGCGGACGGCGTGACCATGGAGTTCACGGACGACGCCATAGACGCCGTGGCTGAACTCGCCACCACGGTCAACGAGCAGACCGAGAACATCGGCGCGCGCCGCCTGCACACCATTCTGGAAAAAGTGCTCGAGGACATTTCCTTCGACGCTCCGGACAACGCACCGCCCGCTCTGACAGTTGATGCGCACTATGTGCGCGAACGCGTCAGGGACATCGTCAAGGATGTTGACTTGAGCCGCTACATCCTGTAAATTGTTCGGCAGTATTCGGCTTTTTCGCCTGCGGAGGCCTCTCACGGATGGACGACAGCAAGGCTGCTCTGGTACTGCGCCACATTGACCGCATGCCGAGCCTTTCCCCCACGGTGGCCAAGATTATGCAGGTGGCCAACGACCCCACTTCTTCAGCCAATGATCTCAACAAAGTTATATCCCTTGACCCCGTACTCGCGGCCAAGGTTCTCAAACTGGTGAATTCCGCGTACTTCGGGTTCTCGGATAAAGTCACCAGCACAGTGCGCGCCATCGTGGTGCTCGGGCTGAACACCATCAAGAACCTGGCTTTGAGCACGGCGGCCCTGGAGACCATGTCCATGAAGGGCCAGAGCGCCATGAACATGGACGAATTCTGGAAGCATGTTCTAGGCGTGGGGGTTACGGCCAAGCTCATCGCCCGCCGCATCGGCGTGAACAAGAACTTTCTCGAGGATTACTTCCTCGCGGGCCTCATGCACGACATGGGCAAGATCGTACTCAACAGGCTCAACCCTGTTGGCTACAAAAAAGTCATCACCGTATGCGCGGAAAAAGGCGTGGACCTCCAACTGGTGGAGAGCCGCGTTTTCGGCATCAACCACGCGGAAATCGGCGGCCTGCTCGCCGAAAAATGGGGCCTGCAAAACTCTCTGCGCGAGGCCATGGCCTTCCATCATTACCCGGATCAGGCATCCCCGGAAAACCGCCAGCTTGTGCTCGCCATATATATCTCCAACGCCTTCACCAAAGTGCATTCCGTGGGAGTCAGCGGCAACACTTATATCCAGGAACTGGGCGAGCAGGGCTGGGCCGACCTCGGCATGCGCCCCGAGGCTTTGCAGGAAATGGCCGGCATGCTCGTTGAAGGCGTGGAGCGCGCCTCCATATTCCTGCAGACTGCGGGATGACGCGCGGCCCGCGGCGCTCAAATTCTATTACCCCTTTCTTGACAATTTTTTCTGCTCCGGTGGTACAATATTACAATTCCCGGTGAACGAGCCGGGGTTACCATTTGCTCATGGCCGTCCGCATACGGCGGAGCGCAGAAAGAAGACCGGATATGATAGTCAGATTCTGGGGCGTTCGCGGTTCCATTCCCACTCCCGGCCCATCCACGGTACGCTACGGCGGCAACACGCCCTGCATAGAAGTTCTGCCCAAAGGCGAGGGCGGGCCCCTGTTCATTGTGGATTGCGGCACGGGCTTGCGTGAGCTTGGCCTCAATCTCATGGGCAGAGGTCTGCCTATCAGCGCCAACATTTTCTTGAGCCATACGCACTGGGACCACATTCACGGCTTTCCGTTCTTCATTCCGGCTTTTATCCCCGGCAACAAATTCGTGATTCATGGCCCCGTGAATTTCAACGAACGGCTTGAAGACATCGTGTCCGGCCAGATGAAATATTCCTATTTTCCGGTCAAGCTCGACCACATGGCCGCAGACATCAAATTTGTGGAACTCAAGGAAAGCTCCTTTGAAATCGAAGGCGTGAAAGTCACTACGCAGTATCTGAACCATCCCATCCTCGTATTAGGCTACCGTTTTGAGTACGACGGCAAGGTCATGGTCACGGAATACGACACCGAGCCGTACCAGAACATGTTCCAGGGCGCGCAGGAAGACGACATGGACGATCTGTTGTTCGGGGGCGGCGACGATAAGGCGAACATAGATCAGGAAGCGCACGACGAGGCCGATCCCATCGTGGCGGAAATGAACCAGCGCGTGATCGAGTTCGCGCGGGATGCGGATCTGGCCGTGATTGACGCCCAGTACACTGCTGCGGAATATCCGTCCAAAATCGGCTGGGGCCACGGCACCGTGGATGACGCGATCCGCGTGGCCACACAGGGCAATGTCAAGCGCATGGCGCTGTTCCACCACGACCCCACGCGCTCGGATGATGCCCTGGACCAGTTCGAGGACCACTGCGCCGCGGAGCTGCTTCGCCTCAAGCGCCCGGACATTGTGATGTTCGCCGCGCGTGAGCGCCTCGAAATCTCGTTTTAGTTGCTTTTAAGGGTCGTTTCCGCATTCCAATCGCCATGATCAAATCCCGGTTCCGCCATGCGGACGAGGCCTGCCCCTTCGGATGACAAACAATTTCCCTTCCGGTATAATGTGCGCGAAACGGCGCTGCCCATGAAAACAGAGCGGGTTACAACTTTCCTTGTCATGATGCTGATTTCGCTGTTGAGCCTTGCGCTGCTCGGCTCGCGGCCCGATGCTCCCTATGACGGATATCTGGCGTTCAACGAAGCCTGGTATTCGCTCATCGCCGAGAACTACGAGTACTATTCCTGGTTCGAGCCGCACCCCTACGAAGGCGTCATGGATCTGAATGTGCCGCCGTTCTTTTCCTATGTCCTCAATGTCGCGTACGCCGTGTTCGGGAGCCAGGAATGGGTGTTCCGGCTGATCCCGATCATCTCCGGCATGCTGTGCGTGGTGATGACATTTTTCATCGGTCGCGCGCTGTACGGGCTGCGTGCGGGCTTTGCGGCGGCCGCGCTTCTGGCCGTGTGTCCGGTGTTCGTGCTCACCGCGCGCAATGTTCAGGCCGACGGCCTGTTTCTGTGCCTCATGCTCTATGGGTTCCATTTTTATGTGCAGTATCTTCAGAACCGCAATCCGGGCACAATGGTGTTTTCGGCCATCATGTTCGGGTGCGCGCTCTTCACCAAACAGGTGGCCATCGTGGCGCTGGCTGCTCTGGCCATATCCGAGCTGATCAACAACAACTGGAAGATTCTGCAGCGCAAGCGTCTGGCGATTTTTATCGGGATCCTGGCCGTAGCGCCGGGGCAGTATTATCTGTACCATCTGATCAAGAATCCCGGAGCGCTGTTTCAAGCCAACCGCTACGGCGCTCTGAACACTGCGGAGCTTCCATCCCTGTCTGCGCTGGCCACGCTGGGCGCGGAAACCTTTTTCGGGCTCGGCCCTGCTTTGTGCGCTCTGGGCGCCGCGGCTCTGGCCGCAAGCATCGCGGGCAAACGGCGCCTGCATCCCATCGTGATATGGCCTCTGGCGCTGTATGCGCTGTTTTTTGTGTTTGTGCACAAGCATACATATTACATGCTACCCATGGCGCCGTTCCTGTGCATCATCGCCGGGCGTTATCTGTCGAATTTGCGCTGGAAAGCCGCTGGCGGCATGGTGCTCGCCCTGGCTGCGGCCTTTGGCCTGGTGCAGTCGCTCATGGTGCTCGGCGCGCTCAAATTCGGCTATAACCGGTTCGAGCCTCTGTGCGAGCATGTGCGGTCTTCGCCGGGCAAAAAAGTGCTGGTGGCGGAAAACTCGATTATGCTTCGTTACGAGCCGGTGCTCCGGTTCTATTGCCGCGGCGTGGTCGTGCAGGATCAGGAACAATGGAGCCGCACGCTGCTTCCGGGGCTTGCTCCGCTGGAATATGGTGATGAATCCTATTTCTTCCTCATGGTTCGAAAGGATGAAAGAGGGACCGATTCCCAATACATGCACATTTACGACAAGCGCATCATGGGGCCGGCGCTGTTCGGCCGCATGATTTACTATGTCCCGCTTCAGAGCGGAAACAGAATGCGAACATTCATTCCGGGCGTGCTGGCCGTGAAGCCCGCGCACAGCGTCCCGGGTTTCAGTATGCAGACCGCGCTTGTGCAGCCGGGCATGCAAATGTTCGAGCTGCCGCCGGGTTATGGAGTTTACAAGAGAACGAACACCGAGCGCATGCACGGCGCGGGACCTGTGTTTTTCGCCCCTCTGCCGCCCGAGCTAACGGCTTATGAAGATGAAGTACAGGAACAGGATCAGTCCGGCCCCGAAAGCGCCGCACAGCAGGACCACGGTGGCGCGCAGCCAGTTATTCATCCGGGAAACGCTCCCGAAGGCGATTGAGAATATCTCCGCAGAATGCTGTCAGCGTATCGTCCCGCGCGCCCATCACGCAGATGATGTCCCCCGGTTCCGCGGCCCGGGCCATGAGCGGCGCAAGGTCCGCGCGCGCTTCGCGGAACACAGTGTTCCTGCCTGCCTTTGAAATATCTCGCGCGATGTCCGCCATGCTGATGCTTTTGTCCGCGGTGCCGCCCGCGTAGTAGATTTCCGGAACGAACAGAATGTCCCGCTCCGCCAGGTGAGACGAGAATACCGAGACCAGTTCGTCGCGCATGAAACGGGTGGGGCCGAATCCGTGGGACTGGAAGAATACGAGGTTGCGCTGCGGACCCAGGGCCAGGGTTTCGAGCGTGGCGCGGATCTTGTCCGGATTGTGCCCGAAATCGTCAATCACGGTCACGCCGCCCGCGCGGCCGATGATGTCGAAGCGCCGCATTATGCCCTGGAACTGTTCCAGCGCCTCGAATGCAAGTGCATCCGGCACATCGAAATGCCGGCACACGGCCAGAGCGGCCAGCGCGTTGGCCACATTGTGCGCGCCCGGCACGCGCAGGCGGCACGCGCGCCCGTTGACCTCGAACACGCTTTCCAGGGGCCGCAGCCTGATGTTCTCCGCGTTCACTTCCCCGCGCCCTTTGAGCGAAAATGTCACGGCCTGCATGCCTTTGCGGTCCAGTGTTGCCGTTTCGGGACAATCCGCATTCAGAACGGCCAGGCCGGAAGTGTTTTCGATGAAGGTCTCGAACAAAGACCGCAGCTCGGGCAGGGGCTTGTGGTCCTTTGTGACATTGGTGATCACGGACACGGCCGGTCGGTAGTTCACGATACTGCCGTCACTCTCGTCGCTTTCAATAACAAGAATGTCCGAGCTTCCGGCAAGGGTGTTGCCAAGCGATGACTCGCTCACAAAGTTTTTGATCTTGCCTCCGTTGATGGCGGATGGAGACAGGTCCGCGTGGTGGAGAATGAACGCGATCATGCCCGTGACCGTGGATTTGCCGCTTGTGCCGCCCACGGCCACGCCCGTGCGCCGGTTGAAAATTTCCGCCAGCAGTTGCGCCCGGTGCAGAACGGGAATTCCGGCGTCGCGCGCCGCGCGCATGTCAGGCACGGTGTCCTCGATGGCTGTGGACACCACCACGAAATCCGTATCCGCGGACACGCCGGAGCCGTCCTGCGGGAACAGGCGCGCGCCCGCCGCGCGCAGCATGTCAAACGCCGCGCCGCCCTTGCCCTGATCCAGAGCGCGATCCGAACCGCTGACCGCATGTCCATCGTTCAGCAGCATCTGCGCGATGGCGCTCATGCCGCTGCCTCCGATGCCGATGAAGAAATAATTGCTCATGAAAATGCTCCCGCCCGTGTGCCTTCTGTACCATGATCCATGCGGCGCGCGGTTTTTTGACCGTGCGCGCGCGGAATGATACAATATTCCATATTTCATAACCATCCCTGGCGCACGCCCCTTGAGGCGCGGCCCGGCGGCTTTTTGCGAGGTTTGTTTTTTCATGGAGAAAAAACGCGACACCTGGGACAGCCGGTTTATCTTTGTCATGGCGGCCATAGGCTCGGCCGTGGGCCTCGGCAATGTGTGGCGGTTTCCCTATACCTGCTACAAGTACGGGGGCGGCGCGTTCCTGATCCCGTTTTTCGTGGCCCTGCTCACTGCCGGGATCCCGCTCATGATCCTCGAATTCGGCCTGGGGCACAAGATGCGCGCGGCTGCGCCCCTGGCGTTCCGTTCCATCAGAAAAAAATACGAGTGGGTGGGCTGGTTCGCCGTGCTCACGGGCCTGTTTGTGATGACCTACTACGGCGTGGTTATGGGCTGGTGCTTCCGCTATCTGGCCTACGCAATCAACATGGCCTGGGGCAACGACACACAGGGCTTTTTCTACAACGGCGTGCTGAAGCTGTCCGGGGGCATCGGAGACATCGGCGCGCCCGTGGGCTGGACCCTGTTCGGCCTGTTCCTGTGCTGGCTCGGCGTGTTCTTCAGCATCATCAAGGGCGTGAAATCCGTGGGCAAGGTCGTGATGTGGACCGTGCCCGTGCCCGTCATACTGCTTTTAGCGTTCGTGATCCGCGGCGTGACCCTGCCCGGCGCCATGGACGGCTTGAGCTATTATCTCACACCCGATCTCATGGCCCTCCTTGACTGGGAAGTGTGGCTACAGGCCTATGGCCAGGTGTTCTTTTCCTTGAGTATCGGATTTGGCGTAATGATCGCTTACGGGAGTTTCCTTTCCGAGGACAGCGATGTGACCAACTGCGCATTCATCACCTGCCTCGCGGACGCTGGCATCTGTTTCATGGCCGGGTTCGCCGTGTTTTCCACCCTGGGTTATCTCGCGTTCACCGAGGGCAAGGATGTGGCCGAAGTGGTCAAGAGCGGTCCCGGGCTGGCGTTCGTCACCTATCCGCTGATCATCAACAAGCTGCACTTCATTCCCCAGGCGTTCGGCGTGATGTTCTTTCTGATGCTGCTCACCCTTGGCATAGATTCCGCGTTCTCGCTTGTGGAAGCCGGAGTGGCCGGTTCGATTGACAAATGGGGCCTCAACCGCGTGTCAGTGAACGCCATTATCTCGTTTCTGGCGTTCGCCTTCGGCATTCTATACACCACGCGCGCCGGTCTGTACTGGCTGGACATCGTGGACTTTTACCTCACGAATTACGGGCTGGCCATCGTGGGACTGCTGGAGTGCGTTCTCGTGGGCTATGTGTATGGGGCGGACAAAATCAGGGAGCATGTGAATCGCACCTCGGAGATCCGCATCGGCGTGTGGTGGGACTTGTGCATCAAGATCGTTACACCGGTCATTCTCCTGTGGATGATCCTGGCCAAGCTGCTGAATGTGAACGGGATCGCAGCGAAACTGGCGGGCCGTGGACCCGAGGGCGCGCCATGGCGCGAAATCCTGTTCAATCCTCCATACGAAGGGTATCCCGCGTGGGCGCAGATGGCTGGAGGTTGGGGCCTGCTGCTGGCGCTTTTTGTTGCGGCCCTGATCATATCGAGCGTGAAATCGAGGAGGGACGGCAATGCCTGAATCCGCATGGGCCATGCTCATCATCGCCTGCACCGTACTGTACGGAGGGCTTGCCTGCTGTATCGGCATATCCATGGGCGCCCGAAAGAAAAACAACGGGTCCGGAAAATGAATCGCGCTTATTTGCGCGCCAGGCGGCCCATCCTTAAATTCCCCCATGGCTGACATCCTTTCGATAGCGCCCTTTCTGGACGGCCTCACGGTGCGGCCCGGCGCGAGTCATTACGGGTTGCACATATTCCCGGTGTGCGAAATACCGGGAAGAACGGCCGCGGAATGTCCCGAATTGTTGTCCCTGGCGCAGGGGCTGTCTTCAGGGCGTTTGCTGATTGGTGAAACCGGAGAAATGGACAAGGTGCGCATCCGCAACGCGAGCGGAGCGGGCGCGTTGCTGCTTGACGGCGAAACCCTCATTGGAGGCGCGCAGAACCGCATGATCAATGCGGCCGCGGTCGTGCCGTCGCGCCATGAGGCGGACCTGCCGTGTTCGTGCGTGGAGGTGCGGCGCTGGGACATGAAACGCAAAGATGATATCCCCGAGGGCAAACGCGCGTTCCGCGTGAGCGCCATGGCCTACGGACGACTGCGCCGGCTGCGCATGGAGCACGCGCACCGGTCGCTGCGCGCAGACCGCTCCGTGCGCGTGGAGCAGGATGCGGTGTGGAAGGACATTGTGTCCGGGTTCGGTGTCAGCGGCGCGAACACAAAAACCCTCGACCTGCACGATTTGTACGAGCACTGGGACGCGGCCCTGCGCATGATCGAGCCGCGCTTCTTCATTCACAAAAACCAGGCGGGAATCATGTCGTTTCTGGACAGGCGCACCTGGCATCTGGATCTGTTCCGGGACCATGACATGCTGTACAAATACTTCAAGCCGTTGGTGCGCGCCTATGCGTTCGAGGCGCTGATCCGCCTGGAATCCGGAACGCCCGCACGCGGCGCCGCGCAATTGGAGCATGCGCGGGATATATTCAAGTCCCTGCGTACGGCCTCTTGCCACGCCTTCGCCGCACCCGGCGGCGCGGCCAGGGCGGTGTTCTTCGCCACGCGCGCGGCTCACGGCACGGCGCTGCTTGCCGACTCGCATCTCATTCAGCTCACCGCATGCTCGAAATGACGCGCCGCGCGCATCCTTCTGATTCTCATAATGGAATTGAATACGAAGTAAGCCGCCGCCTGTGCCGGGACCCGGCTGCGGCGGGGAGATCGGCTATTTTGCGCCTTTTTTGCGCGCCTTGCGAAGCGCGGGCGGGGTCTTGCTGAATTCCAGCTCCACGCTGGGCGCGTCGCCCCACAGCGAGTACAGGTTGTAATAGCTTCTTTTTTCAGGGTCGAAGATGTGGATGATGATGCTCCCGATATCAATGATGACCCAGCCGGACTGCGCGCTGCCCTCGATACCGAGGATGCGCACTTCGCGGTCCATGATCAGTTCCTTGAGAGTTTCAAGCAGGGCGTCCAGGTGGAGCCGGTTCTTGCCGGACATAATGAGCAGGAAGTCGGTATAGGAACTCAACTTGCGGACTTCGAGCAATTCGATGTCGAAGGCGAGTTTGTGGTGCGCCGCGTTGGCCAGAGTTCTGGCGAGTTGTTTTCCTACGATCAAGGGGCGTGCCTCACTTTTCCGGTTCAGAGTTTGTCGCTGCCCACGATGACCGAAATGTCGGCTAGCGATTGCGGATCGGGGTCGCTGCGCAGATCGGCGTCGAAGATGCGGGCGATGTGTCTGCCGAAGGGCGTGTCGCGGTGCATCACGACCACGCTTTTGCTGTAATCGAAGCTGTCCGCGTTATCCGTGCCGATGATGTCGAAGCCGAAATAGGACAGGCGGCGCGCGTAGATGTCCGCGATGCCTTTCTGCCGGCAGCCATTCAGCACAGTGATTTTAATTTTCTCATTGTCGGGGTGATAACCGCCCTTGAGCGCTCCCGCCACGAGATAGGGCAGTTCGCGCTCGTCGGCCAGCACCACGCTCATGCCGTGGAGCATGTCAGGCACGCCGGGCACGGTAAAGTGGTTGATGTTGCGGCTCATTGTTTTATCGTAGAAACCGGCGAGGGCGGCGATGTCCTGGATGGACATGTTGCGGTCAAGCATGGGCGGGGAGCCGTTGTCTCGGGCTTTGAGTTGCTGGCGTTCCATGGCGTTGAGCACATCGGGCACGCGGCGCAGGTTGCGCGTGTCTCGGAATTTCTTGGAGAAGAGCTGTAGGAGTTTCTGCTGCCGGTGGATGCGGCCGAAGTCGCCTTCGGCGTCGTGGCGGAAGCGCGCGTACTGCATGGCTTTCAAGCCGTCCAGGTGTTGCGGCCCCGGCTGCAGGTCAATGTCGAGGTTGCCCCGCCGGTCGCGGTATTTCATGCGCTTCTCCACGGTTACGTCTATGCCGCCCATGGCGTCCACCAGCGCCACGAATCCGTCTATGTTCACAACAAAGTAATAGTCAATGTCAATGCCGAGAAACTGTTCCAGAGTTTGAATGAGCAGGTCTTCTTCGCCAAGGGCGTAAGCCGAGTTGATCTTCTGTTTCCCGTGACCGGGGACATCCACATAGGTGTCACGGGGAACGAATACGAAGTTTGCATATTTGTTCTTGGCGGAAATGCGCGCCACCATGATGGTGTCCGATCGTTTGGGACCGTCGAGGTCGTCAAGCCCGGCGATGACGACATTGAAATCTTCGTCAATGGGCGTGAGCGCGGCTTCAGCTTTCTTGCCTCTGGGGTTGATCACATCCTCGAAGATCTGCCTGAATATGTTTGCGTCTCCCTTACCTGAAAGAATCAGAGATGCGACAAGGGCGCTCAACATGAGGCATAGAGACGCGAATCCCACGAGCACATAAATGTACCACTTGTATCCGGCCTGCTGCCGGTACGGTGTTTTGATTGGCGCTTTCACTGTTCCTGGTTTTACGGTCTTTGGCATGTGAAAAGAAACCTTCTTTGCAATGCGGAATCACGCCGGGTTTGTATAAAGCCCGTGCTTTCGGATGTATTGCTCCACGGATTCCGGGAGCAGATATTTGATGGGCCGTCCGCTTCGCACGCGCTCGCGGATGTCGGTGGAGGAAATTGCGAGCGCCGACGCCTGCAGCAGCTTGAGCTTTCGGAAACGCGCGGGTCCCACGGCCTCCTTGAGCCGGTTGAAGTCGTAGCCCGGACGGCTGGCCGCAATCACCGTGGCTAGGTCCATGATTTCATCGTGGCTGCGCCAGGTGAGGATTTCCATGACCGCGTCGCTGCCCGTGATGAAGTATAACTCGGGATTCCGGCTCTTGTTGATTTCAAGGAAATGCCGGATGGTGTCTATGGAATACGACTTGCCCCTGCGGTCCACTTCCGCGCGGGACACGGAGAAGAAAGGATTGGTGTAGATTGCGAGCACGGTCATGAGGTAGCGGTGCTCGGTGGGGGCGATGTCGGAATTCTTTTTGTGCGGAGGATGCCCGGAGGGAACGAACACAACTTCATCCATGCCGAATTTGCATCGCGCCTGCTCGGCGCACAAGAGGTGGCCGTAGTGGATGGGATTGAAGGTTCCGCCCATGATGCCGAGGCGCAACCTTTTTCGGGCGCGTGTGCGGGTTATCGAGAGATCCCCGGGTTGAGGGGATGGTGAACGAGCCATAGTGTGTCCATGCGGAGCGCGTGATTAATCCTTGCGGAAAATGTTGCCGAGCAGGCCGCCGCTCTTGCGGGGCTTCTCGGCCAGAATGTCTTCTTCCTGGAGCCGCGCGGCTTCCCGGAGCTTGTTCTTGAGCAGCTCGTTTTCGCGGAGCAGAACCTGGTACTTGCCCTGGGCCACGGCGCCCTCTTCGGAGAGCTTGTCAATTTTGCTCATGAGTTGCTGGAATTCAATGGTTTCGCCGCCCATGGAAGCAGGCTGCTGCGGAGCGGGAGCGGGCGTGCGCATTTTGATGGCCAGTCCGTCCATGCCCTTGCGCACTTCGGCGATCTGCGCCTTGAGTTCCTTGAATTGCGCCTGGCCGTCGGCGTTGAGATCCTTGATGGCCTTGCGGTTGGCGTCCGTGCGGTTCACGGTCTCGATGATGAGAAGCTCGACATCGTGCTGGAGCCGCTCCACGGACTTGTGCAGTTTGAGCATCATGCGCGACTGGGCTTCCTGCTGCTGCTGGAGCTTGAGGGTTACGGACCCGTATTTCACGACCTCGCCGGTGAGCGCTGTGAACAGATGTCCCAGGTAATCGAGCTTGGCGTTGGACTGCGATACGATCTGCTGTTGCTTTTCAGCAATAGCCTTCTCTTCTTCTTTACCCAGAAGGTCCTTGTAGCGGCTTTCCAGGAGTTCGCGGATTTCGAGCCAGTCTTTTTTCTGATCCTCGCGCATTTCGCGGATGTCGCGCAGCACCGAGTATCCGGTTTCGTCGAATTTCTTGCGCTTTCCCTCGCCGTGCATCACGAAGAACTCGGGGAAGAAATCCTTGTACTTGACGATGGTGCTTTTGGGGATATCGAGTTCCTGTGAGAGATCCCGCAGAGAATAGTATTTGTTGGCGTTCATACTCAAGACCTGTCCGAGGGATTGTCGCCGCGAATGAAGCTGCCCCAGATGCGGGAGCGGCCGGGCGGGTTTTTCACGGGCTTGCGCAGGCTTTCCATTTCCTTGAGCTTTTCGAGAAGCTGCAGGATTTCCTGTTCTTTTTCCTTGATCACGGCGTCTTTGTGCCTGACTTCCTCGCGCAGCAGGGCCAGGCCGCGTTCGTTGGATATGATGGTGGCCTTGAGGGCTTCGGTTTCTTCGGCGCGGTTTTTTGTTCCGTGGAGCTGGGGCAGGGCGCGTTCGGATTTGGCGCTGGCGAGTTCCTGCTTGAGGTTTCGAATTTCGTCGCGCAGGGCGTTGTTTTCTTCATCGAGCTGTTCGGTCCGTCCTCGCAGGTCTTCGAGTTCTTCCAGGGTTTCATCTCTGGGGCCTTCGAGGGCCGACAGGCGGCGATCCATGTGTTCCAGGCGTTCGTTTATCTGGTCCAGCCCGGACTTGATTTCCAGCGCCAGGCCCGGGTCCGCGGCTGCGGCCAGCGGCTCGGGTTCGGATTCCTGAAGCAATGCTTCCACTTCTTTTTCGGGGATGAACCACACATTGCGGATTTTGTCCGCGCGGATCTTTCCGGACTGGATGTAACGCCTGATGGTTTTGGTGCTGACCTCGAGGCGGTCCGCGGCATCCTTGATGTCCACATAACCGGCCAGAGGCTGCGCCCTGCGGCTGTCGCTGTTGTCGAGTTGGGGCTGTGCCGGCACTAGCGCCTCCCGGTGCGCGTTATGTTGCAATAGCTTGCGCGGGCGCCATGGCCCGCTTTTAAAGAATACTTCTTACTTGTATATAATCCACTGGATATTAACAAATTTGCATACAGGCTTCAAGTTTGGTGCAATGGCGTCGCGGCAGAGCGGCGGCCGTCGCGTCCCGGCCCGCAGTTCGTCCCGGCGTTCACGGTGTCCCGCGCGCAATGTATTTTTGGCGGATTTCCTTTGTTCTGCTATGATTTGAAACAAGTAACCGATCCGCAGGGAGAGCATGGCGTGATCTGGATCATTCTTCCCGCATACAATGAGGCCGCGTGCATCGGCTCGCTTCTGGACAAGATTGACGCGGTGGGGCAGGGGTTTGCCGGCGGGTTTCGCGTGCTTGTGGTGGATGACGGCAGCGCAGACGGCACCGCGGACATCGTGCGCGCGCACGGCCTGGCGCGCCGCGGCCTTGCGGATGTGACCGCGCATTCCCGAAACATGGGTCTGGGCGCGGCCATGGACACGGGCATCCGCGAGTTTATGGAGCGCAGCGCACCCGGAGACATCATGGTGACCATGGATGCCGACGATACGCACGAGCCGTCATTTATTCCCTCTCTTCTCGATGCCCTGGAACAGGGCGCGGATGTGGCCATTGCCTCGCGGTTTCAACCCGGAGGGCGCGAAGTAGGCGTGAGTTTTGGTCGCCGGGTGTTCAGCCGGGGCGTGCGCGTGTTCATGCGCTTCGTGGCGCCGGTTCCGGGCGTGCGCGACTACAGTTGCGGATACCGGGCTTACAAGCGATCGGCCCTGGAAGCCGGCCGCAAGGTCTTCGGGGACGCGCTTGCGGAATCCCGGCATTTTTCCATCATGGCCGAACTGTTGATCAAGCTGGCCGCGGCCGGCGCCGGATTCAGGGAAGTCCCGTTCACGCTGCGTTATGACAGAAAGCAGGGGCCGAGCAAAATTCGCATCAGCGCCACCCTGCGCGGGTATCTGGACCTTGTGCTCATGGCGCGGCGCGCGCGCGCGCAGGCCCGGGCCGCTCGCCTGCGATGATTTGATTCCGCAGCCTTTGAACAAAACGCGAATCGGGCTTATCATATCTTCAGACACTGGAAAATTTGCGCACGGGGACATTTATGACAATCCGCAAACAAGCCGTTATCTCCGCCCTGTTTATTGTGTTGGCTGGGGCCGTGCCGTGCGCACCGGCGCGGGCAGCGTCCCTGTCCGCACAGCAGGTTGTCGAAAAGCTCTTTCAGCGATTCAAGGAACAGAACATCCGCACCATGATGTACGAGGAAATTCGCACCGTGTCCAACAAGATGCGCGACAAGGGCGGGCAGGGCGGCATGATGACGCTGAACAGAGACAACGCCACGACTTATGTGATGCGATACTTCTACAAAGCGCCGGACCGGCACGGCTATCGCATGCTTTCCGAACCCGTTAAAAATTTCTGGCCCGGGCATCCCAGCCAGGAGAATGCCATCACCATGGATGAACGCTGGCTAGAGCGCGTCCGCGAGCATTACGATGTGAGCCTGGCCGCGGATTTCGTGTACAAGGGCCGCCCGTGTTATACGCTCATTTTGAACCCCAAACCCGGCCAGGAATGGACCTTTCCCATGAGTTGGTATGTGGATAAGGAGAAGTTCCTGGTGCTGTCCGTGACGCACCTGGTGCGCAAAGGCCCCAAGAGCAGTTCCTTCACCACCGGAGAGATTACATATGGCCGCGTCCACGGGTTCCTCGTGCCAGTGAAAGCGCACTGGAAGACCACGGTGCGGGACATGCCATACCAGTTCGAGTTCCAGGTC
Organism: bacterium; assembly: GCA_020061125.1. Taxonomy (GTDB): domain Bacteria; phylum UBP15; class UBA6099; order UBA6099; family DSWB01; genus DSWB01. The sequence continues at coordinate 18,690 of JAGUYV010000085.1, forward strand.
CGCTATGAGAACTATGTGTTCAACGCGCCGCTTGACGACAGTGTGTTCAAGAAAGAGCCAGCGCCCAAAGGCGCGTCGGGCGCTTCGGATTAACAGTTCTGACGCTTTCTGACTCCGACGATATCCATCGCCAGAAAAATCAGCGCAAAAAAAAGCCGGCCGATTCATATTTCGGCCGGTTCAGGTGTGTCCTTATCTACAGATCCAGTCGGAAGTGAAGCCTGTGTCTGATGGCGTGCGCCGGGCTATCCGCCGCCCGCCTGTGATACGGCCTGCTTGGCCAGCTCCGGAGATAACCCGTCGTAAATGGCGTCAAGCAGATCAATGACGGCCAGAGGCTGAACATTGGCCTGTGCGGCCGCGGCCTGTGCGCTCTGGTTGAGAATCTGATTGCGCGACAGGCCCGTGATTTCATCGGCGAAGTCCGCATCCTCGACGCGCGACTTGCCTGCGGCGATGTTGATGTACTGGGCCTGAATGTCCTGTAGCGTGTGCTGGAGTTGGCGGTCTTGCACGCCCAGGCGCGCTCGGATGTCGCTGATGATATTCAGCTTGTCGTCGGACAGCGTGAGCAGGCTCTTGGCCTGATTCAGATACCCGTCTGCGTCCATGAGGCCGTTGATGTTGTCCCAGGGAGGCACGCCCACGCCCAGGAAAAAGTCCGTGAAGGTCTGCCTGATGTCGTCAATGAAAATCTCGATTCTGTGAGTGGAGTCCGCGTCCGGCCCTACCTGCAGACACTCGCCGAATTCAAAGGAATCGTTGAACACCGGCTTTTCGCCGAATTCGGCGAATGGCTTGACCTTGTTGAAGAATTCGTCCTCGTCGCGCGTCATGACCCACAGGTGATACCCCATGGTGAGGATTTCCTTGTAGAGCCGGTTCATGTCGCTCGGGATGAGGTCGTTGGCGTTCTGCCCCGGATGCACGCTCAAGGCGGCCTGGTTGCTCATGCGCACGGACAGATCCCGGATGTTCAGAAGAACATTCTGGATGTCGTCCAGGTATCCATCTACATAGCGGATGAGATTGATGCCGTCCTGAATGTTGTGCATGTTCACGAGCAGGCCGTTGACCTGGGCCTGCATGCCCTTGCTGATGGCAAGGCCCGAGGGGTCGTCCTGTCCGCGATTGATGCGCAGCCCGGATGCCATGCGTTCGGTTCTCTGCGAGAACTCGAGATTGAGCTGGCGCATGCGTTCGTGGGCGTCCAGGGCATAGAGGTTCGTGTTGATGCCCAGCATGGCTTTACCTCCCTGTAAATCTGAAAGCGAACTCCATTTCGCCTGTGGCGCATCAGCCTGTGCGGATGTGCGCCGCAAGGCTTGCGTCTTTTGCCGGAATTGAAGTGTCCTGCCGCAGATCCTCCCGAAGGCCTCATGCCTTCGGAAACAGATTGTTCAGCAAATGTCTTCCCGGCCTGTTCTGTTGCTGCTGCAATGCTGAAGAAAGAATCGCCGCGTCCAGCGGTGCATTCCCGCTCCGGCATGGGGCCATCGCGTATGCTACAGCCTTGCCTGTATTATCGGACTACTTAAAGTAAAACTTGAGATAAAATTAAAAATATTCTATTAATAAAGCCAATTTTTATTAAAGTGAATTGTCAGGTGCAAAGCAGCAAAGCCCGCCCCCGGAGGGACGGGCCGTATTGCTGAATGTGTTATTGCGTTGGGGTGGTGATGTGTGTTGCGCGTCAGCGCAGGAGCTGCAGGATGCTCTGGGGCTGCGCGTTTGCCTGGGCCAGGATGGCGGTGCCGCTCTGCTGGAGAATCTGCAGGCGTGTGAACTCGGAGATCTCCGTGGCCATGTCCGCGTCCCAGATGCGGCTCTTGGCGGCCGATATGTTGATGTCTTCGGCCTTGAGGTCGTCAATGATGTGGCCCAGGCGGCGTTCCTGGATGCCCAGGGAAGCCCTGATGTCGCTGACATAATTGATTGCGCTGTTGATGTAGTCAATGGCGACCCAGGCCATGGACAGCGCGCCGGCGCCGGCGTGGTTGCTGATCATGAGGCTGCCTGCATTGAGGAAGTTCGCGCCTCTGGTGCCGCTGATCATGAACAGTCCGCTGTTGTTCACGACATCAATTTCGATGGTCAGCCGATAGTTGGTTCCATTGTCTGGTCCGATTTGAAGCATCTGCGCATTTGTGCTCATGTAGCCGCCGGAGAAAAGCACCTTGGTGTTGAAAGTGACGGCTTGCGCCTTGCGCTGGAGTTCGTCTTTCAGGCTGCGCAGTTCCTGATTGATGCGCATGATGTCGCGGCTGGTGAGGGTGGCTTCGTTGGCCGCGCGCACGGCGAGGTCGCGCATGCGCATCAGGATGTCGTGGGTCTCGGCCAGGGCGCCGTCCGCCGTGTGGATCAGGCTGATGCCGTCTTCGCCGTTCATGACCGCGGTGCGGATGCCGCCGATCTGGGCCTCCATGCCCTTGGCGATGGCCAGTCCGGACGGGTCGTCCGCGCCCTTGTTGATGCGCAGACCCGAGGACAGCCTTTCCAGGGACTGTTTCAGCCCCAGGTTTGTCAATCTCAAGTTGTTGAGACCGATCAGTGCCGAGATGTTTGTGTTGATGATTGCCATTTTCTTAATCCTCCCTGATTGGAGTGCTCCGGACCTCCATGTCCGGTACCATGCTTGAGTCGTCTATGACTTCACTGGATACATCGTCAAATTTGTCCCAAACCTTTAGCTTTTTCCACAAAAAAAAGGCGCATCATTCTTGGGACGCGCGAAAAATCGCTTCATAAATGAAATATTTACTTAAAGTGAATTCATGAAAATCTGTCTCATATTGCGCGGAATCCGCACACTTGCATAAAAATCCAGTGATTCCGTGGGTGTTTTCCGATGCGGATTATGCGGATTATCTGGATTCGGGCAGATAGTCCGGGCGCACCGGGGCGAAAACTTCCACGGCCAGCGAGTCTTCGAGGATCCGCGCACCGTGTTCCACATCTCCGGGGATGCACCATGTGTCTCCGGGGCCTGCTTCAAACTCGTCCTGTCCCACCAGCAGCACAATGCGGCCGTAAATCAAAATACCGGTCTGTTCGTAAGGATGGCTGTGCCGGGGCAGTTCATGCCCTCCGCGCAGCCGGAACTCGGTCATGAGCGTCTTGTCTCCGTACACCGGGGTCTTGCGCTCCACACCATCAAATACCTTTATATATCCATGGTCCGTTTTTTTCTGAAACATGCTTTTCCCTCCAGCGGTCTTTGGGGTATTGTGCGGCATTGTCAAGCAAACGGCATGAAACAACATTCGTTGATATGACATTTATTATATGCCTGTTCAATGTTTGTTAAAATAAACAATGTTTTTTGATTTCTAAAAAATATAATCAATTTACTTGATATTATAGCACGCAACTAATATAATAAAAATGTAAATGCGGCATAGTGCTCAAACTGCATTCAGTTTGCCGCTGGTTGTGTTCGTTATTTGCGGGAGGATCATAAAGCCATGAGACTCGATAAATTTACCATCAAATCCCAGGAGGCGCTGGGCGCGGCGCAATCCCTGGCTGCGGAGCGCGCTCACCAGCAAATAGAAAAAGATCATTTATTATTGGCCCTGCTTGACCAGGAGGACGGAATCGTGCGACCCCTGCTGCAAAAGCTTGAAGTCAACATTTCCGAACTCCGGTCCCGTGTGGCGGCCTTGGTGGATCAATTCCCGCAGGTGAGCGGCGCGGCTGTGGAGCCTTACATTTCCGCGAATCTGAAAAAAGTGTTGGACGAAGCGCTCAAGCATGCCTCCCAGATGCGCGACGAGTTCGTGAGTTGCGAACATCTGCTTATGGCCATTGCGTCGGACAATTCCGGAGTGCTGCCTGCGGTTCTGAAGGAATTCCGGATTACGCAAGACACGGCGCTGGCCGCGCTGGCCAGCGTTCGCGGCAGTCAGCGCGTCACGGACCAGAACCCCGAGGACAAGTATCAGGCGCTGACCCGGTACTGCGTGGATCTCACGGACCTGGCCCGGCGCGGCAAGCTCGACCCGGTCATTGGCCGCGACGAGCAAATCAGGCGTGTGACCCAGGTTTTGAGCCGCCGCACAAAAAACAATCCTGTGCTGATCGGTGAACCCGGCACGGGCAAGACCGCCATCGCCGAGGGGCTGGCGCGGCGCATTGTGGACGGCGATGTGCCCGAGGGCCTCAAGAGCAAGCGCGTGCTCGCGCTCGACATGGGCGCGCTCGTTGCGGGCGCCAAGTACCGCGGCGAGTTCGAGGATCGGCTCAAGGCCGTTCTCAAGGAAATCGAGGAAGCGCAGGGCGGGATCATTCTGTTCATAGACGAGATGCACACCATCGTGGGCGCGGGCAAAGCCGAGGGGTCCATGGACGCGGGCAATATGCTCAAGCCGGCCCTTGCGCGCGGTGAGCTGCGGTGCATCGGCGCAACCACCCTGGACGAGTACCGCAAACATGTGGAAAAGGACGCGGCCCTGGAGCGGCGCTTCCAGCCCGTGCTCGTGGACGAGCCGTCAGTCGAGGACACCATCTCGATTCTTCGCGGTCTCAAGGAGCGCTACGAAGTGCACCACGGCGTACGCATCAAGGACAGCGCCATCGTGGCCGCAGCCGTGTTGTCGAACCGCTACATCGCGGACCGGTTCCTGCCGGATAAGGCCATTGACCTCATTGATGAAGCCGCCAGCAAACTGCGTATCGAGATAGATAGCATGCCCCGGGAGATAGACGATGTGGAGCGGCGCATGCGCCAGCTCGAGATCGAGCGCCAGGCGTTGAACAAGGAAAAAGACGCGGAGTCCCGCGACCGCCTGGAGCGTATCGAGAGTGAACTGGCCGGGTTGCGCGAAAAAGGCGGCGCCCTGCGCGCGCGATGGAGCAACGAGAAATCCATCATCGAGCAAATTCGCGCGGTCAAGGAGAATATGGACCGCGCGCGCACCGAGGCCGAGAGCGCCGAGCGCGCGGGCGACCTGCAGCGCGTGGCCGAGTTGCGCTATGGCTCACTGGCCGGCTTGGAGCGCGAACTCCAGGAATTGAATGAACGCCTGGCTTCCCTGCAACAGGAATCCTCCATGCTCAAGGAAGAAGTGGACGACGAGGATGTGGCCGAAGTGGTGAGCCGATGGACCGGGATTCCGGTGTCCCGCATGCTCGAAAGCGAGACGCAGAAACTGCTGCGTATGGAGTCCGCGCTGTCGGAGCGCGTGGTGGGGCAGCAGGCCGCGCTCGAGGCCGTGAGCAACAGTGTGCGCCGCGCGCGCGCGGGCCTGCAGGACCCCGCGCGCCCCATCGGCAGCTTCATTTTCCTTGGCCCCACGGGCGTGGGCAAAACCGAGACCGCGCGCGCCCTGGCCGAATTCCTGTTCGATGACGAGCGCGCCATGATCCGGCTGGACATGAGCGAGTACATGGAAAAGCACAGCGTGAGCCGTCTCATTGGCGCGCCCCCGGGTTATGTGGGTTACGACCAGGGCGGGGCGCTCACCGAAGCCGTGCGCCGCAGGCCTTATTCCGTGCTGCTGTTCGATGAAATTGAAAAAGCGCACCCGGATGTGTTCAACGCGCTGTTGCAGATTCTGGACGACGGGCGGCTCACCGACGGGCAGGGCCGCACCGTGGATTTCAAGAACACCATCATCATCATGACCAGCAACATCGGGACGCAGTATCTGGAGCAACCGGACAACGGAGGCGAGGCTGTGCGCGAGCACATGATAGATGCGCTCAAACGCGCGTTCCGGCCCGAGTTCATCAACCGCATTGACGACATCGTGGTGTTCAACCGTCTGGGGCGTGAGGATCTGCGCCGCATCGTTGATCTGCAACTGGACCTGCTTCGCAAGCGGCTGCAGGAGCGCAAGATCACGCTCACGGCCACGGACGCGGCGCGAGACCTGCTGGCCGATCAGGGCTATGACCCGGTGTACGGTGCGCGGCCGCTCAAGCGGCTCATCCAGCGCGAGGTGCAGGACCCGCTGGCCGTGCGCCTGCTCTCCGGCGAGTTCCCCGAGGGCAGCACATTGACCGTGGACGCGCGCGGCGTCAAGATCGTGTTCGATGCGAATTAGATAGGTTGTTTTTCAAGATGGCAATCACGCAAACTATGACACCTTGCGCGCGTACGCCAGCAGCTTGTATCCGAGCATGTTGTCCATGATGAAGTCCTCGAATTTGCGCCGCAGGTCGTCGGGCAGATCCAGGTCGTCGCCCCCGCGCTCGTCGTAATAGGGGTTTTTGTAGTTGAGGTAGGTGAGGATTTCCTGCACCTGATGAAGATGGGTTTCGGCGCGCACGACCTCGAATCCGGTCTGATCGAGCAGCGCGGACAGGGTGCGGATGTCGAAGTACCACAAGTGGTTGCGCCCTCCGAAGCAGGAGCAGTGGGAGCGCATGACGCGCGCGGACAGGGCGTCGCGGTTCGGCACCAGAATGGCGAGCACGCCGCCGGGCTTGAGCACTTGCGCGCATTGCTCAATTACATCGCGCGGGTCGGACACATGTTCGAGCACTTCCCAGAGGGTCACCACATCAAATGATTCGGGGGAAAAATCCGCCTGATCCAGAAGCTGGGGCCGCACATCCAGGCCGTACGCCTCCACGGCGTGTTTCACGGCCTTGCGGTTCAGTTCCAGGCCCACGGTGTCCCACCCGCGCTGTTTGGCGATTTTCAGGAACAGGGCGATGGAGCAGCCCACATCGAGCACGCGACGGCCCGGTGTGAGTTCCTCCAGCTCCTCGCAGGCGCGCGTGAATTTGCTGATGTCGTATTCCTGCTCGCCCTGGCTCAACAGAACATCCACCCAGTAATCGAGCGAAGCGTTCATTTCATAGGATTCGAGCAGCTTTTCAGTGGCGCACTGGGGGTTTACATACACCAGGCCGCACTCGCGGCAGCGCACGAAGGTGAACCCTTCCTTGGTGAAAACCGTTTCCGAATGGTCCGCCCGGCACACCGCGCAATCCACGGGCCGGTGCAGTTCCTTTTTGAGCATGCCGCATTCGTCCTGCAGCAGCTTGAGTTCCTTTTCCACCAGTTCCCAGTATTTGTGCCGGCCCGTGGACGCGGCGAAATCTTTTGTGGACATGTGAGCGGCTCCCTTGATTTGTTGTTGGTTCCGATGCCGTGATGCAGTGCGAAAGGACACCGCGGAGACGAGGAGACGCGGAGGAAGATTTTTTATGCGCGGCCCGCGGCCGCGCACCCTGTGGCTCTCCGTGGCCTCTGTGGTTACCCTTGTCTTGCGCCTCCGCCTTTCCTGCTTGCCTCGCGCTTGCTGTAGAAAATTATTGCCTTGAACGCGCCATAACTCAACCGCCGCGCCAATTCCATCCCGCCTGCGGGTTGCGCGCCTGAAACTTTTTTTCACTTAACCGGGTTTTCACAATGATCGGGATAGTGATACACTATCCACAAGTGATTCAATGCATTCACGGGTCGGGAGGAATATGTCATGCTTTGCAAACCCCTTGAAAAAGCGCTTAATGAACAAATCAAAAACGAGCTTTATTCGAGTTATCTGTATCTTGCCATGTCGTCGTGGTTCAGCGCCAACGACTTAAAAGGCATGGCGCAATGGATGCTCATACAGGCCAAAGAAGAAGATCTGCACGCCATGAAGTTTTTCGATTATGTGCTGGAACATGGCAACCGCGTGGATCTCAAGGCTCTGGACCAGCCGCCCAGCGAGTTCAAATCCCCGCTGGACATCTTCGAGCAGGCATACCGGCACGAGCAGAAGGTGACCAAGAACATCCGGGACCTGGTCTCGCTTGCGCGTGAGCACAACGATCACGCCACCGAGTCGTTCCTGGCCTGGTATTCGCTGGAGCAGGTCGAGGAAGAAGCCAGCGCGGACGATGTGGTGCAGCAGCTCAAGCTGGTTGGGGACAAGGGAAACGGGCTGCTCATGCTCGACCGGCTGCTCGGCCAGAGAGTGTTTGTTCCGCCCGCTGCCGAGGGCGCAGCATAACCGGCCGCGTTCGCGCCGCCGCCATTCCGCCGAAAGGATCCGCCGATGAAAGCTACCTTCTGGGGCGTAAGAGGCTCTATCCCTGTATCCGGCAAGAAGTATGTCAAGTACGGCGGCAGCACATTATGCACCGAGGTGCGCCTGGACAGCGGCGAACTTCTCATCCTTGACGCGGGCACGGGCATTCGCCCCCTGGGCGTGAAGCTCATGAAGGAAAACCGGGTTCTTCACATGCACTTGCTGTTGAGCCACGGACACATGGACCATGTGCAGGGTTTTCCATTCTTTGCTCCGGCATACATCCACAAAAACGATATCACCATATACGGCTGCCCCCAGGTGCCGGGACGCACTGTGGCGGATTTCCTGTCCCGCCAGATGGGCGATGTCTATTTTCCCGTGGAATTCGACGGGCTGCCCGCAAGGCGCGAATATGTGAACCACTGCGCCATTTGCGGAAATAGCGACAGCATCAAGATTGGCAAAGCCAGAATTTTCTCGATCGGCAACAACCACCCCGGCGGATCCATCTCGTACAAAATCGTCGAAAAAAAGAAATCATTCATTTATATGACGGACAATGAACTGGGCAGCGCCGCGCCCGACGCCACCTCTATGGAGACCTTTGCGGAGTTCTGCAAGCACGCCGACATTCTGGTTCACGACGCGCAGTACACGCCCAGGGAATACGCCACACGGACCAAAGGGTGGGGCCATTCCACTTACGAGCAATGCGCGCGCCTCGCGGCCATGGCCCAAGTCAAGACATTGGTTCTTTTCCACCACGACCCCGAGCACGACGACCGCGCCGTGGACGCCATGCTGGACAAAACCCGCATTCTGCTCAAGAAATTGGGAAGCCGCGCGCACTGCGTGTCCGCGCGTGAAGGCATGTCCCTCACACTCTGAACATTTTCAGCTATCAAGGAACCCCGCGCTTGCGCAGAGGGTTTGATTCTGCGGCCCCCGCGGGCCGCGCTCCCATCGGGGACAAAACACAGAAAACGGAGGCTTGAAAAACCATGAGCAAGTACGAATGTCAGGCATGCGGCTACATCTACGATCCCGCCAAGGGCGACCCGGACAGCGGCATCGCCCCCGGCACCGCGTTCGAAGATCTGCCCGATGACTGGGTCTGTCCCGTGTGCGGCGCGTCCAAGGACGATTTCGAGAAGGTCTGACACAACAGCCAGAACAACGAAACATTCGCACGGAGGTACGCATCATGACCACGGGAGCCAGCTTGAGCGCTCTTCAACAGGCGCTCGAATTCGAGAAGAACGGCAAACAGTACTACACCGAGGCCGCGGCCAAAGCCCAGGACCCGGCCACGCAGGCGCTGTTCAACATGCTCGTCGAGGAAGAGCAGAACCATCTCAATTATCTGCTCAATCTCTATGAGTACCTCAAAGCCAACGACAAATGGCCCGAGAAGATCACCATCGAACTGGATAAGGATTTCGATCAGATTTTCGCAACGGCCCGCGAACAGATTGACACCAACATCAAGGTGTCAACGGACCAGATGGAAGCCATGCGCCACGCCGTGGACATGGAGAACAAGGGCAAGGCCATGTACCTGGATCTTGCCGCAAAAGCCCTGGACCCCCTGGAACGGGAGCTGTTCGAGCTTCTCGCCGACTGGGAAAAGGGCCATGCCGCGTATTGCGAGGATTACTACAACTTCTACACGGATCACGGCATGTTCACCGAAGACTGATGCCGCGCGCGCCGGGCGCGGAAGCGCCCGGCGCGTTTCGTTCTCCACGCCGAAAATTTAATATTGTACAAAGCCGTAGAAGCATTGACTGTGTTTTTGTGTGCGCTCTTGGTGCTGATGTTGCTTTTTAGTTCGTCATTCCAACGAAGGTTGGAATCCATTGTCACGCCGTTAACAGCGCTTGCATAGAGGCAGTCAGTTTATTGAACCTCTTAAGCGTGGAATCCGGTTAATACGCATTACCACATGACGCGCTTGATGAACCTTCTCGCCTGTGGATTCCAGCTAAATACATGCTGGAATGACGCTCATAAAACGATTTTCAACGATAACAGCCACATAAACAGAAATGCCAATTCTCCAATATTTAGTGATTGTATGTTTGAGGAGCTTGCCCTGCAATTCTGGAACATTGCAGATCATTTCATGTGAACGCAGTCACTTCTTTCCGGTCAGCCTGCGCAGCAGGCGCGCCGCCGGCGTGTCGTCAAGCTGCAGCGTGCGCTCGTTCAGCGGATAGAACAGGAATATGAAGAATCCGATGAGCACAAAGACCCCGGTCACGGGGCCGAGCAGTTTCACGCCCATGTTGTTCTCCATAGAGTACCCGTATCTCTCGAACAGAAAACCCTGGATCAGGAAGGTGAAGGCAATGGCGTATTTTTGAAGGAACCCCTGCGCGCCGAAGAAAATGGCCTCGCGCCGCTTGCCGTAAAGCTTCTCGTCGTAGTCCGCGATGTCCGCGATGATCGGCAGGCCCATGCACATGATCACGGCCACGGGGAAGCCCGTCAGAAAGAACACCGCGTAGCCCCAGGTCAGAGGCAGCTTGAGCGACAGACCCGCGAGGTTGAGATTCACCCAGTGGATCGGGATCCGGTCCAGTACGAACATGAAGGGCAGAATCAGCGCCATCATGCCGTTGCCGAGCGAGTACACGAATTTCTTGGTGTATTTGTCCGCGAGTTTGAAAATGATCACGAACGAAATCACGATGGAGATCACGATGACGCCGAAGAGCAGGGGCAGGTAGCTCTCGGGCAGGCGCAGCAGCACGGTGATCACGAACATCAGCCCGTTCATGAGCGTCTGGAACCCGAGGAGCATGAACAGGGAACTGATCACGAAAATCAGAAACGCCTTGTTGGTGAAGGTCCACTTGAGGGCGTCCATGATGCTGTAATGATCCGCCTCGTGCTCGCCGCAGTATTTGGTCTCGGGCACGCCCAGGACCACGGCGTAAATGGACACGAAGCCCATGGCGGCGATGATGATGAACATTTGGGGATGCGCCCGGATTGGCTCGAAAAACGCAGGCAGGGCCATGACCACGCCCGTGCCCACAAGAAGAAAGATCTGCATGAGCTGCGAGAGCAGAATGCGCTCCTCGCTGGTGCGCACGATCTCGCCCAGCAGCGCCAGATATGGGCAGAACACCAGCGTGATGCACAGCCAGAAAAATGTCTGGATGACAATCAGCCACAGAGCGGTTCCCAGGGTGTTGGGCGGAAACGGCGGGAACCACATGAGCAGGAAGAACGCGCACATGGGCAGGCCGCCGAACATGATGAACGGCATGCGGCGTCCCCAGCGCGTGCGCGTGCGGTCGCTGAAATATCCCACGATCGGCTCCAGAAACCCGTCCACGAACCGGCCGATGAACAGCGCCGTGCTCACGATGGAGATCTTCAGCAGCGGCGGATACTCCGGGTTGTCCTGTGAACAGTAGTAATAAGTCAGAAACATTCCGAAGGACCACTGCAGCAACTGGCTGGACATGTTTCCCGAGGAATACAGGATGCCGCGCCACAGGGGTAGTTTCGGCAGGTTGGCCTTGCTCTGCGCCATGGATGGGACACCGCCTCTTGTCAAAAATATGAATCATTATAGCCGCAAACGCGCGCGGGGTGATACAATAGCGCTGAAATCTCAAGGGAGGGAGACCCGCCTTATGTCTTCCGTGAACGATCGGCTGCGACAGTCTCTGAACGAATTCAATGAAAAGGCCGCCATGCGCCTCGCGGACCTTCTGGCGCGCGCCTCGGAAAAAGTGGACGAGGAAGAAGCCCGGGGAAATATCAAAAATGTGCTCAATGTGATTTCCGTGCTGCCCAGCATTCTGAACCTTGCCGTGAATCTGGTGTTCGACCCGCGCGTGCCGTTCATGAAGAAGTTTCAGATCGGCGTGATTGTGGCGTACATGATATCCCCCGGCGAAGCGCTCATTGACGCCCTGGCCGGGCCGGTGGCGTATCTGGACGACGCCGTGCTCACCCTGTACATCGTGTTCCTGGTGGCCCAGCTCATCGGCTCCCTGGGCGAGGATGTGATCCGCGACAACTGGATCGGCGACCCCGCGCACGCGGATGAACTGGTCAAAGCCGCCAAGGCCCTGGGCGGATTCCTGGGAACGCGCGTAACCGTGGATCAGGCGCGGGACATGCTCCAGCCCGCGGCCGAATAGTCCCCGCGGCGCTATTCTCCGAGTATTTCATCAAAGGATGGCATCATGAAAAAAGCAGTGGTCATCGGCGCAAGCTCGGGAATCGGCGAAGCCGTGGCGCGCGAGTTGTCGCAGCGCGGATGGGCCGTGGGCGTGGCCGCACGGCGCGAGCAGCAGCTTGAGGACCTGGTTGCGGACCTTTCCGGAACAGCGCACTGGCAGGTCATGGACATCAAAGATACAGACAACGCGCGCGCGGGGCTTGATGCGCTCATCGGCGCCCTCGGCGGCATGGATTTGCTTGTGATCAGCGCGGCCCTGGCAAACCCGCGGGGCGAGCGCTCGTGGGAAATCGAAAAAGCGCAGATAGATGTGAACATCACCGGATTCACCGCCTTGGCGTGCCACGGGTGGAACTATTTCGCGAGCCGGGGCAGGGGCCATCTGGCGGGCATCTCGTCCGTGGCAGGGCTGCGCGGAAACCGCATGAATCCCATGTACGCCGCATGCAAAGCCTACATGTTCCGTTATCTCGAAGGCCTGCGCCTGCGCGCCCTGCACGAAAACCTCGACATCAAGGTCACGGACATCCGCCCCGGTTTCATTGACACGGCCATGGACGGCACCAAGCACATCAAGGAAGCCAAACTCCTGCGCGCCATTGTTCTGCCCCCGGACAAGGCCGCAAAACAGATCTGCGACGCGCTCGAAAAAGGGCGCCGCACGGTTTATGTCCCCGAAGTCTGGAAGACCGTGGAACTGCCCTATCAGTTGATCCCGGACTTCCTGTATGAAAAGCTCATGTGAGCCTGCCGCGCAAAACCGCGAAAGTACGGCTTCATAACCAATTGCATTTTTACTGAAAGTTTTTCCCCGGTTTTGTTTTCTCTTTTCTTTACCGATCACAGAAAATATTTTTGAATATTTGTTATTTTCGACAATTACAACATTATAATTATTGATAAATGTGATATTAAAAAACAATTGGGACATATCAAAATAAATTCGACGGTGCGAGGAAACGACAAGTGAGCGGATTGGCCAACTCCCTGTTCTGCCCGCACTGCGGGTATGAAAACAGCCGGAGAAACAATTTTTGCGGCAGGTGTTCGCGGCCAATCCGCAGCGCGCGGGAATTTGGGACGCAGGTCCGGAATGCGATCCTTGCGGGGCAGGGCGTCAATGGCGGCGGCGTATGCCCGGGCATTGATCTCGAGCCTGCGGCCATTGGCGGTTCATCGTGGCGCGCAAGCCTGGAGCAGACGCAGACCAATGCCGGGCCTTTGCGCACGGAACATCCTGAAGACACGGCGGCAGAAGCGCTTGTGTGCCATTCGTGCGGGCTGATGATTTCCGGCAATCTGCGCATCGAGGTTTACAGCCGGTTTGTGCTGGTGCGGGTGCATGCGGAATATCTGGATCCGGAAACGAGCCGTGCGCTCACGGACGCCCTGGACAGTTTCGGGGGCGGCAGGCGCGTGATTGTGGACCTCGGGCTTGTGCGAGGCGCGGAGCTGATGCATTTGCGCGCGCTCATGGGGCGAGCAGGCCGCGCGGATGTGCGAATTGCGGGGCTGCGGCCGGATCTGCTGCGCGCTGTGTGCGGTTCCGCGCGCGCGCATGCGCCAGGCGTGTGGCAAAGCGTGAATCAGTGTCTTGAGGAGTGGGGCATTCCTTGTCCGGTTATGGAGAAGACGGCGCCTTGAAAAGACCCAAAACATGCGCGGCCGGGCGCGGGAGGTTCAACCTGGGGGAGGCTGGCTGCCGCCCCGGCCCGTATGTTTTTTCTTGACTGATTGCCAAACAGAATGGTATTATATCTTTACAGTAACAGTGAAATCTCCGCCGCGAATTACGGACCCGAATTCCGGCATTATCTGGCGGAGAGCCGCAGACATCCCAGTGACATAGAGTCTTGCCGGAAACCGCGCGCCGCGCGGCGCTTTCGGTGTGGAGTGTGCCGCATGTCCACGCAATTTCTCTTCTGCCCCAAGTGCGGGTTTCAGAACACCGGCAAGAACAATTTCTGCTCGCGCTGCGGCAACAAACTGCGCACAGCGGCGTCTTTCGCGCCCGCCGCGCCGGCAGCACCTTCCGCGCCGCCAGTTCCCCAGGAACTGCGTTGCGGAAATTGCGGGCACGCCAATCCCCCGGATGCGGAATTCTGCCGCGGATGCTCCATGCCCATGTCAGCGCTTGTGACCGTGGACAACCAGGACGATCTCATTTACATCAAGCTGAACATGCCGGAGCTGGATTTCGAGAATCACCGGGTTCTGGCGCCGGTGTTCAAGGCCGTGATGCGCAAGAAGATCATCGTGGATGTGAGCGCCGTGAAGTGGATGGACAGCACGGGCATCGGCGCGCTGGTGTCGCAGGTGTACCGGTTCACGCGCACCGGGCAGGAGATGAAAATTGTGGGCATGAATTCAAAAATCCTGGGCGCCGTGAAGCAGTTGCAGGTGGACAATGTGCTGGAGCTTTTTGAGACCGTCAGCCATGCACGCGTTTCCTGGGGCCTGACGCCTTCCTGATTACAAACGACAAATCCGAAATGAATTGCTGGAGTAGGATTAGGTCCGTTCCTTTTTTTGGGCGGTTGATCCCTTTGAGCTGGCAGTCAATGTCCAGGAGGCGGCGCATCACGGCCTCGATGGTTTTGAGGGGCATGAGGCGGGCGCGGCGCACGGCGTGGTGCACCACGAACGGGGTGCGCTCGGGCAGGCATTTTCCATCCCGCGCCAGAACCGCGCGCTCGCTCTGGCCCACGCGCGCGCATTCCGAGATCACCTGCGCCTTGTTGTAGCGTGCGGGCATGCGTTTGAAATATCCCCTGTCCAGGAGATAGCGCGCCTGCCACGCGTCGCGCAGCGCGCCGCCGAACGAGGCCACGATCATCAGCGGTTGGGTGTTGCCTTCCAGCGCCATGTCCAGCATGCGCAGGGCTTCGTCTCCGCGCCCGTCCATGATGCTGTCGAATATCTGATAAACGAACTGGTCGTCGCTGGAGGTGACGAGCGTGCGGACATGATCTTCAGTGACCAGTTCGCCCTCGCCCAGAAACACGGCGAGCTTTTCGATTTCATTGGCCAGGTGCCGCAGGTCGGACCCGGCCCACGCCAGGAAGAATTCGGCGGTGTCGCCCGCCATGCGCAGGCTGCGGGCCATGAGCCGCGAGTTGATCCAGCCGGCCATCTGGTTTTCCCAGAGTTTCTCGAAAGCAACCACGGCGCCCTTGTCGCTGAAGTGCGGGTACAGGCGCTGCACGAATTTGTCCGAGCGGCGGCCGGTGAGGGTCTTGACCGCCTTGAGCGGCTCGTGGCACAGCAGGACCGTGACCACGCCCTCGAGGGGTTCCTCGACCGCGCGCTCGAAACGGCGGTATGCGCTCCAGTTGGAAAACTTGTCCGGATTTTTGGCTTTGGCGGGCGGGTTGGGCACGCGCTTGAGCGCGGGGACATGCGCATTGTCAACAATTAGCAACTTACCCTCGTCGAACAGGGACATGGCGCTGGCGGCCTCGGCCCAGGCGTCCACGGCGCCGTCGCCCTCGGCCCAGTCGAATTTCTGCATGGCGCCCGCGCGCGCGGCGTCGTCCGGCCACAGCAGTTTCACCAGGTCCGAGGCGAATTCCTTGTTCAGAAATTCGTACTCGCCGTGGCATACATAAAAGGGCCGTGCGGCGGCTGATTTGAGTTTGTCCAGGGCCGTGGGGCCTGAAAGTTCCATGCCGGGCGTCATCCTCGAAGCCGCAGTATGCGGCGTGCGTCACGGGGATTATTATAGCGGGTCCGGGGCGCAATGCGCGACCCCGTGCGCCAGGTTTCCACGGAAGCGCGCCGGGCTTTGCGATTCTTGTTGAAATCCGCGCAGGGTATCATTATAATCTGTAACTTGGGACGCGTCCCTGCATTCCCGTGTCTTTTTTCAGGGGGCGCAGCACATCAGAAAGGTGTCGGAATCATGGCAGCCATTATACAGGCAGGCTCCAAGCAGTACAAGGTGGAGGAAGGCTCGATCATCCAGGTGGATCTCATTGCGGGAAATCCCGGAGATACCGTGGAACTGGACAAAGTGCTCGCGGTCATCGGCAGCGGCCCCGCGGTTTTCGGCAAACCCTTTGTGGAAGGCGCCAAAGCGCAGGCCACGATTGTGGCCCACACCAAGGGCAAGAAGATCGAAGTGTTCAGGTACAAGCCCAAAAAGCGCATCCGTATCCACACGGGTCACCGCCAGAAATACACTGAACTGAAAATTGACAAAATCACCGTGTAACCGGGAAGGAGATCACCAATGGCACATAAAAAGGGACAGGGCAGCAGCAGCAACGGCCGGGACAGCAATCCCAAAATGCTGGGAGTCAAACTGTACGGCGGCCAGACGGCCAAGCCCGGCGCGATCATTGTGCGCCAGCGCGGCACCAAATTCCTCCCCGGCGAAAATGTGGGCCTGGGCAAGGACTACACCATCTTTTCCCTCATTGACGGCCGCGTGGCGTTCGAGCGCGTGGGCAAGGACAGAAAACGCGTGTGCGTGTACGCCGCGGAGAACTGAACCCCTCGCGCCACACAACAACCGCATTCAAAGATTATCCGGAGCGTCCTGCGCACAGCAGGGCGCTCTTTGCGTTGGCGCGCCCGTGTCCCGGAGTTCGGGTTTCGATCAGCGCTGATTGGGGACTCGTAATCTTCGCAACACGATTAAGACATTGTTTTGCAGAAATCCATGGGTGAAAACTGTTTCATGCTTGAATCATGTTTATGCAATTCATGAAGCATTGTCCGGCGCATTACTTGACGCGAGCGATTTCCACGGTTTCAACATTCGATATTTGTGCGTCTTTCACGGTCACGATGAGGATGCCGATGGGGTGCGAATTGTCGTAGGGCACGCTTCCCGCGGTGGGTGCAGTGAGGATGCGCGTGGCGGCGTGGGTTTCCTCGAATACGCCGTGCACATGGCCGCAGAACAGGGCTTCGGGCCGGCGCTTTTCGAGCAGCCCGAGAAATTCGGAGCGGCCGGTTTCCGAAAACGGTTTGATGGTGAACATGCCGTTTTTGTCCACCACGGTGTTGGTGGGATTGTGGTGCCCGAACATGATGGTTGCTCCGCCGCGGCCCGAAGCGGCCTCCAGAGCCGCGTCCAGGCGCGCCAGTTGCGCGGCCGTAATCGCGCCCTGATCCATGTCCTGTCCGAGGCCGCCGTACAGGTTGCGCTCGGCCGCGGGCTTTTCGTAGGTGTTCACGCCGATGAGCGAGACGCCGCCGAACCGCGCCTCGCAGGTCAGCGGCCCGAGGTTTCGCGTCCAGTGCTCGAAGGTGTCGGAGGTGATTTTGCCGCCGCCAGCGCCCGCGGCATAGCCGTCGTGGTTGCCGGGCGCGGACAGCACCGGGAAGCGCGCGTGGTTTTCCAGAATGTCCATGTATTCGAGGAGTTCGTTCTTGGTTTTCGGAGGGATGTTGCACAGGTCGCCGCAGCACAGGCAGAACTGCACGCCGCTGTCGTTGAGAATCGCGATTTCACGGCGCATGGCCGCGGCGGTGTCGAAGTCCGGCAGCACATGCGCGATGCGAAAATCGCCGAAGTGAATGTCGGAAATCACGCCAAACTGGAAATCGCGCGGGAAGCTGTCAAAGACCGCCACGGCGTGGGGCTGGCGCTCGATGCGCTGCTTGCCGCCACGCCCGGCCGTGACGAACAGGTTGTACAGGCCCGGTTCGAGCGGTTTTTCCGCAGCCAGAAATTCCGGGGATGTTCCGTCATCGTTCAGCATTTTTTCCAAATAGTGATCGAGGGGTACGGGTTCTCCGCCGCCCTGCGGCATGAGCCAGGCCTTGTCAATGGTCGCAGCGCCCGTGGATTTGCAGGGGATGGGCTGACCGGGCATCACGAACGCAGGGGCGGCGAAAGATGGGGAGGACACTGCGGTTGTGCCCGGCGCGATTTTTTCCGCCGCGCCCTGGGCCGTGTACGCCATGCCCGGCAGAATGGTGCATGCGGCGGCGGCCCCGGCCGCCACGCCCGCGGTTTTCAGAAAGTCTCTTCGGGATATGAACATGCTTCGCTCCTTGTGTGCCTGACTCCGCGCGTGCGGAGCAGTCCTTACACAATTCTAACAAACGAAATCCAAAATCAAAGCCGCACGACGGCGAAACGGCGCGGCGCGCATTTTTCTTTGACAACCCCGAGCCGGGTGATGTATGATCGTGTTCGCGAAGGAAACAGAAACCATAACACCATAGATGGGGGAGGACAAATGTCAATACTCGATGATGTGAAACTTGACGGGAAAGTTGCAATCGTGACGGGCGCGGGCCGCGGCATCGGCCAGGAGACCGCGCTGGCGCTGGCAGAAGGCGGCGCGCGGATCGTAGTCGGGGACATTGATATGGACCCGGCCAACGAGACCGTGGAAAAAATCAAGGCCATCGGCGGCCAGGCCGTGGCCGTGGCCGGCAATGTCACGGCCAAGGCGGATGTGGACGCGCTCATCAAAGCGGCCCTGGACAACTTCGGGTCACTGGAGATCATGGCCAATGTGGCGGGCATTACCCGCGACGGCATGATCCACAAGATGTCCGAGGAGCAGTGGCAGTTCATTATTGATGTGAACCTCAAGGGCACATATCTGTGCTGCCAGGGCGCTGTGGGCGCCATGCGCGATCTGGCCAAGGCCGAGGGCGACAAGAAGAAGGCCCGCAAAATCATCAACTTCTCATCCGTGGCGGGCCTTTACGGAAACAAGGGGCAGGCCAACTACAGCGCGGCAAAGGCTGGCATCGTGGGCCTCACCAAAACCGTGGCCATCGAGGGCCTCATCTTCAACATCCAGTGCAACGCCGTGGCTCCGGGCTGGATTGACACCCGCCTCACCGCCGCCAAAAAGGAAGGCGACAAGTTCGGCATCCCGGACAAGGACCGCCAGCAGACCCTTATGTACATGAACTTCATGGGCATTCGCGCGGGCGTGCCCCAGGACATCTCCCGCGTGGTGTACTTCCTGTCCTGCGACTTGAGCAACTACTTCACCGGCATGTGCCTCAATGTGAGCGGCGGCCTCAAAACCTGACCGATTCATCCGTCCCATGAAACACACAGGCCCCCGCCTCAAAAACGGGGGCTTTTTCATCCCGGATTCGTCTATAGAAGCGAAAGATTTGACGAATCCTGCAATCGCAATAAGGCACGATTCGCTGCGTTACCGGCGCATTTGTTCATGAACCGCAGTTCTATTCACTGCA
>JAGUYV010000109.1 GCA_020061125.1 bacterium
CCGGGCCACGCAGGGCGCATCCGCGGGACCATGGCCCGCGGGCCTGGCCCTGTTCCTGTTCCTCGGGGCCATGATTTTCCTGTTTCGCGAATTCGCGGGCTGGGGCGGGTTCTACCTGGTGCCCGTGTTCGGCGCAACATTCTACGGGTTCAGCGCAGGGGCCGCGGGCATGATCAGCGGCCTGCAATCCGCGGGCGGATTCGTGTCCCAGCCCCTGGGCGGGTGGCTGTCGGACCGGCTCGGCCGCCGCCGCATGCTCACCGTGCTGCTGGTGTTTGTGGCTCTGTTCCTGTTCGTTATGCCATTTGCGGGCCCGCGCCTGCTCGTGCCCGTGGTGGTGCTCTACGGACTGGTGTATTCGGCCACCGTTCCGATTCTGGACGCGCTCATTGCGGACCGTGCGCCCGCACGCATCCGCGGCCTGATTTTCGGTATCTTCATGTCCGTGGGCATCGGGTTCAGCTCTTTCTCCAACATCGTGCTGGCGCATATTCTGGACACCGTGGGCACAGGTTTCCGCGGATTTGTCACGGGATTCCTGCTTCTCGCCGCATCCTCTGCCGCGGCCCTTGTGTTCGTGGCCGTTTCCCAGCGCCTGCAGCCAGCCTCCGCCCCATCCCCGCCGGACTCCGGCAAATGATTTTTCCCGTTTTGTGTTAGAATAATTTCATAACGGTTCATTACTGTCATGCCACGGGAGCGAAGGACATGAGGCAGCCCATCGCGCGAACAACCCTTGCGGCCCTTGCCGCAGCCTTCATTCTGGTCTATGCCATGACCCTGCTCGCCGTGCGCCTGGACGACGAGGATGTGATCGCCCCGGCGCCAGCCGAGGCGGCTTCGCCCGCAGCCGCCGCCACGCCTCCCCCGGCCTACGACCCCGAAAATCCCAGGCAGATCACCCTCGCGGTTCTGGATTTTTCCGAGGGCATGCACGCGCCCGGCATCGGCCGCGCCGTGGGCGACATGCTCATCGGCGCTCTGGCCGACGACCCCATCATCCGGATTTTCGAGCGCGCGCGGCTCGATGAAATCCTGCAGGAGCAGCGCCGCGCAAACCCATCCGACAACGACGGCAACACCATCCGCGCCGCGCGCGAGGCGGGCGTGCAGTTCGTGCTCACCGGCAAAGTCAGCGAGTTCGGCATCAACGAAAACGGCGTGCTGATTCCCGGCAAGGGCACGGTCACGCAATACAAGGCGCGCACCACGCTCGATCTGCGCCTCATCAGCGTGGCCGACGCCGCCATCATCAGCACATGGACCACCACGGGCAGCGAGACATCCTATAACCTCGGGGTCAACATCCTGGGCATCCCGAATTTCTCGTTTTCGGGAAGGCAATTCGAGGAGTCGCTTCTTGGAAAATCCACGCGCCAGGCCGTGACCAGCGCCGCGGACATGATCCGCCGGGATGCGCGCGCACAGGCCATTCAGGAACACGCCGCGCGCACGCCCCTGGCCGGCAAGGTCGCCGATGTGGACGGTAAGGATCTGGTTCTGAACATCGGCTCTCTGGCTGGCATGGAGATCGGCTGGAGCGTGGACATCCTGCGCGTGCACAAGCAGGTGCGGGATCCCGACACCGGCGAACTGCTCATGGAAAAACGCGCGCGTATCGCCACGGCGTTTGTGTATTCGGTTGAGGAAAAATACTCCAGGGCGCAGGTTCTCATGATCGAGCCTGGAGAGCAGATCGTGACCGGGGACATGGTGGAAGTGCAAAAAACCGAGGCGGCGCCGGACGGGCAATGATCGCCAGACGACCTTTTCTGTTTGTTCGTTTGCGTTCCTTCGACAATTTTTCCACACTCATTTCCGGCTAATCATTTCTGTTATAATTTGAATCAATATTATTTAATGCACACTGGCGCGCTGTGCCTTGGGTTATGTATGGGCGTGCACGGTGAGGCATGGTGTGCGTCTGCCGCGTGGCGGCCGCACAGAACCCGGGGATTCCGCCGCGCCCCGCGCGCGGGTAAGAAAGCGAGTGAGCCGTTATTTCCATAAACAGAAAAAAAGCGGAAGAGCCGTCCGGTGCGGGATTGCGCTCTCTGGCCGGTTTGAGAGGCCTGCCTCTTGTCAGCATCGAAGAAGGCCGCGAACTGGGCCGCGTGGGAAGCCTGCTGCTGGACCCCGGCGCACTGCGCCTCGCGGGATTCACCGTGAGTGCGGACGACGCCAAAGGGCCGGTCATGGTCGTGCCTGTGGAAGCCGTGGGCAGCTTCGGTTCCTTCGCCCTGACCATCGCCAAAACCGGACTCATCACGCCCCTCGCATCCAATGAACATTATCTGTCGTTGTTCGATCAAGCCGTGGTGCTGCTCGGCTCGGAAGTGTGCGACACCGCAGGCAAGCTCGTGGGCTTCGTCAAGGATGCACTCATGGATCCCGCCACGGGCGCGCTGTTGCGGTTCCGCATCACAAGCGACAAGGGATTCCTGTCGCCCTACAACGCCTTTGTGCCCGCAAGCGCGGTTAACGCACTCGAAAAGGACCGGCTCGTAATCCACCCGGACCACATCGTGGCCTACCAGAAGGAATCGCGCCTGTCCGCAACCGGCGAGGAGCAGCGCAAGTTCGTGCCCCTGGTCACCCAGGACGCCGAGATCGCCCAGGCCGTCAAGGACCGCATTTCCGCGGAAATGGAGCGCGTCCGCAAGGAGCTTTCGGATTTCCTGTTCCAGCAGCACGCCGAGTATTTTATTGCCCGAGAGAGACAGCCTCTGCTCGACGCCGTGACCGGCGCGGTGCGCGAGGAGTTCGAGAAACGCATCGCGGATTCCGTGCGCGGTGCCATCAAGGAATTCTCGAACGCGCTCCCGTCCATGGTGGAGCGCAAGGAGTTCGACGCGCAAATCGGTCAGTTGCGCGAGAGCCTCGAACAGAGCGCGAAGCAGGCGATCAATATGGCGGAAACCGCCGCGCGCCAGGCCGCGGACCGGGCCGCGGAAGCCGCGGCC
>JAGUYV010000257.1 GCA_020061125.1 bacterium
CGCAATGCTTGCAATCGCATCCGTAATCGCCAACGCCGGAACCTCGCCCATGGTTCACAACCGCATGGCCGCGGACTATGGCCGGAACATATTGCGCACCGTCCCGCGCGACGGCGCGGTTTTTTCTCCCAATGTCACCGAGAGCTTCCCACTCGCGTGCCTGCGCCTCGTCCAGGGCCAGCGGCGCGACGCCATCGTGTACGGCAAACATGGGGACGCGGAGCGCGAAATCGGACAGCGCGGCGATCCCTTTGGCGCTCTGTCCAAGTCTTTGCAGCAGGAACAGGACCCCGGCAGCGCTTTTCTCAAAACCCTGATGGCCGGGCGCGCCGTTTACCTCACCATGGGCGCCATGACCCAGCGACAGGGAATCTACCCGGTGCTGGACGGCATTCTTTACAGGCTCGTGGCCTCGACCCGCCCGCCGGAGAACCCGCCCCCGGGCCACTGGAATAAATACGAGATGCGCGGCGTGAGTCTGTCCGTGAACTCCTACGATTACCTGACCCGCTATGTGGTTTCAAAATATTTTCTGCTCAAAGGCGCGCAGCTTCTTCAGAACGGCAATCCGGGACAGGCCGAGAAAATTTTCGCGGACCTGCGACGGTTCAATCCGGACTCACAGTTCATGCACCTGGCACTGGCCGCAATTTACTTCCGCATGGGGAATGTCCGGCAGGCGCTGGCCTCCACCGAAGCCGCACGCGACGCCCCGCCCGAGGAAGGCAAGGCCAGCCTTATTAATGTCTCTATCTACAACAATCTGGGAGACTACTATCTGTCTCTGAACAGATTCAAGGACTCGGTGGCCGCATTCGAGAAAATGCGCGCTCTGGACCCGGACCGGCCCCTGGGCTGGTTCCAGCTCGGCCGCGCACACCAGGCCGAGGCCGAATGGCTCATAAATAACAACAAGCCGCGCCAGGCCACGGCCGCGTGCCTGCGCTCCCTGGACGCCTTCAAAAAATACTCCGCATCGGACAAGGGCAATGCGTCCGTGCTCAACCAGATGGGCCTGTGCGCGGAAATCGCGGGCCAGTTTTTCAAGGCTGAAACATACTACACGCTGGCCATGGACTCGGATACGCAGACCGGCGTGCCCGAAGCCTACCGCAACGCCGCCATTCTGTACGAGGAAAAACTCGCCCGACCCACGGACGCGCGCATCATGTATGAAAAATATCTCGCGCGCATTCCCGATGGACCCGATGCCGGAATCATTCACATTAAGCTCGCGCAGCTGTACAACGATGCGAAGCTGCACGGCCCGGCGCTCGAGCATCTGGCCAAAATCGAGGACTACGCGGACAGCCTGCCCGCGGACTTCCGCACCGGCGCATACCTTCAGGCCGCCATCGCCCTCGAAGCCCAGAACCGCATCATGGAGGCCCTGCACGCTTACCGCGAGGGCGCTAAAAACGGCGCCGCTTTCCCAGACATCCACCGCCGCTACGGCATGTTCCTGGCGCGATACTTCGACGATCTGCCCCGCGAAGCCGTGCGGCAGCTCACCCTGTACCTCGAAAAAGCGCCCGGCTCGCCCTTCCGCTACGAAGTCAAGGGACAGATTGAAGCCTTGCGCATGAAAATCGAAGCCGGGCAGAACACGGACGAACCACAATAACAGAATCCCGAAACCACATCGCCTCCACCGCGAAATCTTAACGCACCTTTTCAAATATGACGAAAATCACAGCGCTGTTTGTTGACCGTGCATGGGCGCGGATGTTATGATGCTATCACACCGAACGGGTTATCAAACCCAATGACCGAAAGACGATAACGAGTTCAAGGAGATATTCATCATGACCGGAGAAAACGCGGCAGGCGCGCCCGCCCTGCTCCCGATTCTGGAATACATACGCAAAACCTATCTGCTGGATGTCACCGAACCCGGCGGCGGCAGCACGGCCAATGCCGACGAACTCCTGGCCACGCTCAAGGTCAAGCAGAAAAACCGCGAGGAAGCCATCCAGTATCTTCGAAGCCTCACGCCTTTCCAGCGCCACATCCTCGAAGCCGGAAAAGCCATGCTGCTCATCAACAGCGACATGCGCGACGCCATGCAGGCCAGCGACGCCGCGGCCATGACCAAAGGCTTCTTCCGCATCGCGCAGTTGATCGTCAACCTCAAGCTGTGGCGCCACATTGATTTTCCCATCGAGAAACTCGAAAAGGAAATCCGCTTCGAGCCGGAGGAGCAGGCGTTTCTGGACCGCATGCTGGGCATGGACCTGCCCCTGGACACGAGCCGCGTCCCGGTCCCGGACGCGATCACCACGCTGCGCGAGGCCGATGTTGACAAAAGGCATCTTATCCAGGGCGACAAGATTCTTGACGATGATTACGACGAGCCGCTACGCATCAAGGTGCGAGACGCCATCCGCGAAATTTACGGAGTGGAGCGCGTCAGCGATTTCTCGGGCACCAAAAAACCCCTGCCCCCGAACCAGCATTTGCAACCCGTGCGCGTGCGCGAGGAAGTGCCGGACATGACCTATTTCCATGGCCTGTCCCAGTTCCTGGTGGAAAAATTCCGGCAGTTGCGAACCGCCACCTACCGGCCTCTGGATGTGGAGCGCAAGGAAACGGGCGGTTACCGCCAGAAGCGCGCCAAATTCTCTCTCGAAGGCGACTCCCTTGTGGAAAACGACCGCGGCATGATTTCCGCCGCAATCCACTACCTCACGCCGCAAACCATCTGGCAGAAAATGGTCGAGGATATCAAACTCTTCGAACAGACCCTGACCATGGGCGCCAAGAAGATTGACAAGGATTACTATTTCAACATCTTCTACCACATTCAGAAGCCCATCGGCGCGCTGGCCGAGGACATGCCCGAGGACGCTGAAGCGCCCAAATCCTGGCCCCGCTTCGAGCCGTCAAAAGCAACCGAGCCGTTCAAGTACCGCGACCGCATCAATTCCGACCAGGCCGCGCTCCTTATCTCCGAACTTTCCAAGTGCGACCAGTATGTGTTCGGCGGGCATCTCGATCTGGACCTTTATCTTGATGGCATCGGCATCCGCAAGAAACCCGGCGTGCTCCTGATCGAGGGCGAGGGCCTGGCCAGTTTCGATTACATCAACAACCTCATTCTCATGCCCACGATCTGCCCGCCCAAGGTTTCGCCCATAGACCAGGTGGTCTCGGCCCTGGCGGACTTCCGCTACGCCCTGTGGATAGACGCGCCCAAGGACATTTTCGACAAGCAGGGCGTGGGCTTCGCCATCATCGGGCGCAAAACCAAGGTGTCGAGCAGCAAGCCCCTGTGGCAGATCTTCCCCACCCAGGCCAGCGCGCTTATCAAGCAGCGCGCGTTCCGCGAGTATTACCGTCGGCACATCCTGTCGTTCCTGTTCTACAGCGGCGTGCGCGGCGTGGGTGGGTTCGAGATCCCCACCACCAACCGCATCGCGGACCGCAAGCTGCGCCAGTATTTCGACGCCTACATTCCCCTGGAACAAATCCGCGAGACCGGCGCAGGCATGGAG
>JAGUYV010000250.1 GCA_020061125.1 bacterium
CGCCGCGGCGATTGTGCCGCTCGGTTGGCCGTTCACCTCCAGGCCCAGGCTTTGCGCCGCGTCTTCGATGACAAACACCCCGGCGCCGTCCGCCCAATCCAGGATGCGCTCCGTGTCCCGCGCCCACAGTCCGGACAGGTGGGGCAGAATCAGGGCGCGCACCGCGGGGCCGTGCGCCCGGCGCACGCTTTCCAATTCCAGATTGAAATGTTCGTCCACATCCGCGAGAACAGGCGCGAGCCTGGCGCGCAGCACGGGCAGGGCCACGCCCCGGCATGCGAACGACGGCAGGATCACCTCGCTGTCCGGAGGCAGGTCCAGACATTCCAGAACAGCCTGCAGGGCCGTGCGCCCGTAATTGAAAAGATGAGGGGCGCGATCTATGCCCAGAAAGCGCTGCAGCGCAGATTCCAGGGCGCGGCGTTCTCCGGGCAGATCGTCTCCTTTCAGCCACTGTGCGGCAAGGCGCGGCTCCTGCTCTGTCCAGAGAGGCATCACGCCGGGCGTGTAATTCCCGGACAACAGACGGGCGGCGGCCAGAATTTTGTGCGCTCTCATGGTTTTTTCACCACCAGAATGTGGCGGAACGCGAAATTCTTGAGCGGCCACGAGGAGGACAGGATTTCGTCCACGGTGCGCCCGCACAGGCGCGCCCCGAAGATCGGCTTGAGCCGCGGGCTTGTAAAGGGCCGCAGATATCGCATGCCGCGCGGCGCGCCGAACAGCGGCACAATCTGGAAGCGGCGCGCGCCAAGAATTTTCAGGCCGGCGGACCCGAGCAGGGCATGAATTTGCCCCAGCGGGGCGGGATGCGTCAAAGCCCAGTTCTGTTCATGATGGAATTTGCGCGTGATGCGCGGGGTCAGCCCCGTGCTGTTGCCGAATTCCAGGGCCGCATGCCCGCCGGGCCGGAGCACGCGCGCCACCTCGCGGATCACGGCATCCAAATTTTCGATATAGTACAGAGCCGTGAAGGAGAAAACGAAATCGAACAGACCGCCGGCCAGGGGCAGGGCCGTGGCGTCGGCTTCAATCAGCGCGAGATTTCCGGGAATTCGCCCGCCGAGTTTTTCCCGGAAAGCGTGCAGCATGCGCCCGCTGAAATCCACGCCCACGGCGCTGCGCACCGCATCCAGGCCCGGCATGAGATAAGCTCCCGTGCCGCAGCACAGGTCGAGCACATCGCGTCCGGGCGCAAACTCGCGCACAAGGGCAAGGCGCGCATCGGCGATGTGCCGGTCATACGGCTCCGTGGGCAGATCAAGCTGATCGGCCGTGTAGTGTGCGTTGTAGATGGCGCGATTGCCGGTCATGATGTCGGGAGAAATCTCCGCTCACGGTCTTCATGCCAATTATAGAGCGCGCCTGGAATCGCGCAAAGGGGCGGCCGGTTCCGGCCCGGTAAAAGCGCGGCCCCATGCCTCCGCGCGCGTTTCCCTGTATAATGATTCCAAAGCCGAGGGCGGATACGCCTCTGATTTGGGGGATGGATTTTTGCTGCACAAAATCGCGCGCATACCCGGCAAGCTGCGGTCCATGGTTTCGCACGCCACCACGGACTTGTATGTCGTGGGCATGCCCAAGAGCGGCAACACCTGGCTGCGGATCATGATGGGCAAATATGTGCAGCTCGTCGAAGGCCTGGATCCGGCGCAGCCGCTGCCGCTGTTCAGCGGGTTCGACGCTATGGGGCGGCGCCTGTCCGAAGGCGGCGGCATGCCCCGCATCCAATTCACCCACAGCGTTATGGAATGGGCCGATCCGCAGCCCGGCGATTTCACCATCCCGCGCGCCGTTTCGCCTTTCCGCAACAAGGACATTGTTTTCCTGGCGCGCGCCATTCCCGATGTGCTCGTGTCCCTGTTCTGGCAGCACAAGACGCGTGTGAAACCTCCGTATCCGGGCGAGATTTCGGATTTCATCCGCGACCCCGTGCACGGGGTGGACAACGCGGTGCGGTTCTACCGCCTGTGGGCCGAGGGGCGGGATCATGTCAAACGGTTCATGCTCCTGCGCTATGAGGATTTGCGTCGCGATCCCTGCACGCAGTTCCGCGCCCTGCTCGAATTCTTCGGCGCCGAGGTGGACGAGGCGCGGATTCGCGAGGCCGTGGAGTTCAGCGATTTCGACAATATGCGCAAGATGGAAAAGGACGATGCGGACAAGAAATCGTTGAGGTACCAGGGCAGCGGGCTGCCCGTGTTCGCAACAGGAGACATCGGAAAAACAGGCGAGGCTTTTCATGTGCGCAAAGGCCTGATCGGAGGCTATCGCGAGTATCTGGCCGGCGGCGACATCGAATTTTTACGCAGCCGCATGCGCGGGCTGGTGCCGGACTGGTTCGGGTATCCGGACGGTTTCGAGCCGGGGTGCGCCGGGCCGGAGGGTGCGGACCATGTATGACTCCGCACTCGCACTGCTGGCATGCCCCCATTGCCGGGGAGATCTGGCGCTGACCGCGGAAACGCGCGACCCGGACGATGGCGAGATTCTGGAAGGCGCGCTCGGCTGCGTTTCCTGCGGCAAGTCATTTCCGGTGACAAACGGCATCCCGCGCTTTGTCACTGAAGACTCGGGATACAACCCCACATGGAATTACAAGTGGACGAAGATTGACCGGGGCCGCGGGCTGAATTACAAAATTCTGGACAGATCGGATCCCGCGTTCGATACGCATAATGTATTCGATTGCAACGGATACGAGGGCCGGGCGCATGAGTGCGCCACGGGCAGGTCCGTTCTGGATATCGGCTGCGGCGTGGGCCAGTACTCGGTGGAGATCCTGCGTCGGTACGATCCCGCGCATGTCACGGCCGTGGATCTGACGGAAGGCGTGGACATCTTTCGCAAGATTCTCCGGGAGCGCTATCCGGAATACAAGCAAAAAGTCCTTATGGTTCAGGCCAGCGTGTTTGCGCTGCCGTTCCGGCCCGGCACCTTCGAATATGTTTTTTCGTTTGGCGTGCTGCATCACACCGGACGCACGCGAGACGCCATCCGCGCGGCCGCTGACATGGCGGCCGAGGGCGGGCACCTGAATTTCTGGATATACGCGTCCAGCATTGTGCCCATCAGCGTGCGCGAGCCGGGCCGGCCGCGGCCTTTGCGCGAATTGATCTTCGCGATGTATTACATGTGGATAGAAGGCACCTGGATCCGGCTGTTCCGCAACATGTCTCCAGCCGCTGCGGCGCGCATCATTCGCCCTTTCGCCTCGGATTTCTGGACATGGTTCAACAGGATTCCTTTCCTGAAATATATTGGCATGATCGTATTCCCCACCATTCAGCACCCGGATCGCGAGTACCGTTTCCTCAACCTGTTCGATGGGTACTGCAACCACTGGGACGACACATGGTCGGAGCATGAGATCTTCCCCACGCTCCGGGAGTGCGGCATCGCAATCAAGGGCATCAGCCCCTGGCGCCTCGGGTTCTGGGGCGTGAAACAGAGCGGGTTCTACGACACGGAATGAAAGACTCCGCACACCAGTCATTCGGCGGCCAGGTTCTCACGCTCGGCTTCGTTCAGGTCGTGCTCAAGCTGCGGCTTCTTATCGTTCTCCCGATTCTCACCCGCACGCTCACGCAAAGCGATCTCGGCGTCTATTCCATCCTTACCGCCTTTGCTTCCCTTGCAAACATCATCTGCGTTATGGGAACGAACTCGTCGCTCCAGGTGTATATTCCTGCGGAACCGTCACCGGACGCGAGGCGCCGCGAGTTCTGGAGCCTTGCGCAGATCATGCTGATCGAGACCCTGATCGTGGCCGCCGCTCTCGTTGCTGTCCGCACGCCCGTCCTCGGTCTGTACGGCAATGCGGGCATACAGCCCTTGCTCTTTGCGATATCCGTTGCGCTCATCCCGCTGCAGGCTCTCAACGCGCTGTTTCTATCCCAGGCCCTGAACAACCGGCAGGCTCGGGATTACGCGCGCATCGTCACATGGTCCTCGCTGCTGGAACTGGGTGTCATGATTGCGTCGGTCTATGCCTTCGGCCTTGCAGGCGTGCTCGGCACGCTCGTGTTCAAGCAGGCCCTGCTGCTGCTGCTCATGGCGCGGGCAGTGTCACGCAAGACGGCCTTTTTCCCGCTTCAAGCCGGGTCTTTGAAACATCTCAAAAAATATTATTCTTATGGACTGATCATGTTCGTCTCCGGCCTGGCGCTGCTCATCGTGGAGCACAGCGACAAGTTCATCATCGGGAAACTGGCGGGCATGGATCGTCTGGGCGTTTATTCGGTGGCCTACGGCATCGCTCTTTTCGCCATGGAGCTGGCGGTTCCGGTTTATTCCATATTGCTTCCCTTTGTGACATCGTCTGTGGCCGAGGGCCGTGAGGACCACGCGAAATATTATCTCGAGCGCTCGTTTCGCGCCCTCATGCTGGTCTATACGCCCGCCGTGCTTTTGTTTACCATTCAGGGAAGAGATCTGCTCGGAGTGTTCACGACCCGGGAGTACCTTGGCGGAGCGGTGATTTTCCCCTGGGTCGTGGGCGGCATCGCCGTGGTGCAGCTTCTGGGCGTGCACACATTCACGCTGCACGCATACAAAAAAGGCGCCGTGATAATGTGGTCCACCCTGGTGGCGGCCTGCTTGAATGTGGCGCTGAATCTGTGGCTGATTCCCGGGCACGGCATCGTGGCCGCTGCGTGGTCCACATGTGCGGCCTATGTGGCGCATTTCATTATCGTGCGCCAGGTGGCGGTGCGCTACATCCCGGTCCGGTATGGCGCAGGGTTTCTTGCGCGCCTGGCCGTGTGCGGGGCCGGGACCGCGGGCGCCATGCATCTCGCGCAGCAGTTTC
>JAGUYV010000395.1 GCA_020061125.1 bacterium
CGTTCCGGCGCGGCGCGCGGGCTGTGCTGCCTGGTTTTCTGTCCCGGATGAAGCGGCCCGGGCCGGAAACTGCGTCCGGCGGCCGGTAATAGTCCTGGAGCCGCTCCTCGCCGGGCGCGGCCCTGCTTATTAAGATATCATGATTCCCGGAATTGTTCGAGTGGCGGATCGAAAAATCTGTCGGGGGAGAATTTCACGCCGCGCAGATAGGTGTAGCGCATGTGCGCGGCGTTGCGGTACTTTCTCACGCGGCCGTTGCTGTGCCGCTTGAATAAAAAATCAATCACCATCTGGTTGGGCGCCTTGCAACCCACCACCAGGATCTTGTCAATGTCCCGCGGCTCCACGCTCCCGGCCACCAGAACCTCGGTGTAGTCCGCTCCCCTGGGCGCGGGCTGGAACAGCTCGAAATCGCGGTCCCGGGTGAAGCGCACCACCAGGCCGAACGGGTTGTCCCGCAGGCTGTTGCCCGCAAAGAACACGGCCTGGTCCTCGTCCGGGGTGGCGCTCACGAAAACGCTGTACTCGCGGTCTCCGCGGTAATGATCGTGCACGGCCTGTGTGAGATGTTCGGGGGTGCGCGCCGCGCGCATTTCATGATACCGCCGCAGCGCTTCGACAGTGTTGTAGCGCCGCGCCACTTCGCTGGCCAGCGGCGGATACGGTTCATTGAATATGTATTCCGCCACATCATCCACGGACTTCAGAAACGACAGGTCCGGGTAGCGCGTCATGGCCACGCCGCGATACAGCGTGAGGGGTTGATCCATAACCGGGTCCATAATCCATCCCGCGCGGCGCCGCGCAACTTTTTCGCCGCGGCCGCCATTATTACTTGTGTGCCGCGGCGCCTTGCGGCCCCGTGTTATAATACCTTTTCAATCAAGGTGGCGGATGCGAATGCTCAAAAAATTTTTACTGCAAATCAAATCCCGTGAAACAAAATGCGGACGCGCGGGCTTTGTGTTGTTCATGGCCGCGGCGCTCACTCTTGTTTCAGCCACGCATGCCGCGGCGTCCGCAAACCATTCCCGTGAGGCGGTGATCCCTTTGGACAGCGTAACCAGACACATTCTCGACAACGGCATGACCGTGCTCGTCAAAGAGGACCACGCCGCGCCCGTGGCCACGGTCAATGTGTGGGTCAAAACCGGTTATTTCAATGAAACAAGCGAGTGGACCGGCATCTCGCACCTTCTCGAACACATGTTCTTCAAAGGCACCCCAACGCGCCCCGTGGGCCGCATCCAGGACGAAGTCAAAAGCAGCGGCGGGTACTGGAACGCAGGCACCATTTACGACCACACGAATTATTACATTGTTCTGCCGTCTTCGGAAATCAACCGCGCCCTGGACATCGAGGCCGACGCCCTGCTAAATTCCACCTTCCCGCAGGAGGAAATCAGCAAGGAGCAGGAAGTGGTGATTCAGGAAATCCTGCGCAAGTACGACAACCCCGGCGCCATGGTGTGGGAAAAGATGATGGACCTGCTCTACACCCGGCACTACATCGGCCGCTGGCGCATGGGAACCCCGGAGCAGGTGCGTCGCATGGACCGGGCCGTGCTGGCAGATTATTACACGGCCCGTTACCGGCCCGAAAACATCGTGCTCGCGATTGCGGGCGCCGTGGACACCCCCGCGGTTCTGGCCGAGGCCGAACGCCTGTTCGGCGCCATGCCGCGCGGCGAACTCAAACACCACGCCTCACCCCCGGAACCCGAACAGTCCGCCCTGCGATTTCGCCAGGATTCCATGGATGTCACACAGACCTACCTGGCCATCGGGTTCCAGGCCCCGCCCGCACTGCACCCGGACGAACACGCTACCGAAGTCCTTTCCCACCTGCTCGGCGCGGGCAAGGCCTCGCGCCTGTACCGCGAACTCAAGGAGCGCGCCGGCCTGGTGCACGACATCGCTACGGGCTACTACGCCCTGCCCTCCGTGGGAACCTTTTATATCGAAGCCGAACTGGACGCGGAGAAAATTGACCTGGCGCGGCGCGCCGTGTTCCGCGAAATCGAACGCGTGAAGCGCCAGCCGCCGGACGCCGCGGAACTCGAACGCATCAAGGCCCGCATCGAATACGCTTTTCTCGCGTCCATGGAAGATGTAAGCGGCCAGGCCAACAACCTCGCCTACTACGAATCCCTCGGAGATTTCAACCTGCTCAACGAATATGTGGCCCGCTTGCGCGCTGTGACGCCCGAGGCCGTGCAGCGCGCGGCCGCGCAGTATCTTCAAATCGAAAAAGCCGCCATCCAGGAACTGCGCCCGCCGGACAAAACGGACGAGACCACCGCGGACAGCGTGGAGCAGTCGCTCCGCGAAGCGGTTGCGGAACTGCAATCCGCGCCCGCGGCGGACGCGCCCGCCGCAAAACCCGCGCCCGATCTTCCGGCGCCGGCACAGGACGCTCCCGCGCAGGTCCGAACTCTGTCCAACGGCGTCACGGTGATCGTCAAGCAGCGCCCCCGCCTGCCCCTGGTGTCCGCGGGCATCTATTTTCCAGGCGGCCGCTGGGTGGAAACCCCGGACACCGCGGGTCTCACCAGCCTCATGCTCAACGCGTCCCTCAAAGGAACAAAAACGCGATCCGCCGAGGACATCCAGAACCAGATCGAAGGCCTGGGCGCGTCCCTGTCCGCGTCCGCTCTTCCGGATTATTCCGCCTGGGTCTTCAGTTCCTTGAGCCGCAACTTCGCGCCCGCGCTGGACATCCTGGCCGATGTAGTTCTGAACCCGGAGTTCCCGGACGCGGAGATCGCCAAGGAACGCGACTCGCAGATCGCGCAGATCGTCAAAACGCGGGACAGCATGTTCAACTACCCGTTCATCCTGGCGCGCAGCGCGGCGTTCGGGGACCACCCCTATGGCCTGCCCGCGAACGGCACGCCGGAGACCGTGGCCGCGCTCACGCGCGAACAGGTGGCGGACGCCTGGAAGTCCCTGGTGTACGCCGAGGGCGCGGTCATCGTGATCGTGGGCGACATCAGC
>JAGUYV010000490.1 GCA_020061125.1 bacterium
GTTTGCCTTGAAAGCAGGGCGCGCGCTTCATAGACTCTGATCAGACGGGCATTTGCCTGTTTTTATCGCGGCACAGCGGCTTTTTCGCCTCCGGCCAGGCTGGAGATTAAGGAATGAAAATCAACACTCGGGCGCGTTATGCCTTGCGCATGATGGCCGACATCAGCAAGTACG
The DNA here is from genome assembly GCA_020061125.1 of bacterium. Taxonomy (GTDB): domain Bacteria; phylum UBP15; class UBA6099; order UBA6099; family DSWB01; genus DSWB01. The sequence goes on from JAGUYV010000490.1 coordinate 175, forward strand.
AAAACGGGGCTCCCGTTCCCCTCAAGGATGTGGCGGAGCGCCAGGGGTTGTCAAAACGCTACCTCGACCAGCTCTCCATCGCTTTGCGCAACGCTTCTCTGCTCAAGTCCGTTCAAGGCATGCGTGGAGGGTTCCAGCTCGCGCGCCCGGCCAGCGAAATCCGCATCATTGAAATCATCGAAGCCGCCGACGGCCCCGTGGACATCCTCGGTTGCATCAGCGACGACTCGTTCTGCGAGCGTTCCGAATTCTGCCCCTCACGCACGATCTGGGACACCATCAACGGCAACATCGTGGACACGCTCTCCAAACACACGCTCGAGGATCTCGTGTGCAACAGCAAGAAAAAGTCCAAAGCCAAATGACAACAGCCCCGCTGTTTCCGCAAGCTCTCTAAAATTCATCCGTACATTTCAAATGGAAATTCGCGCCAGCGCCCGCGCGGTCAGCGCGCGCCGTAGTTTTTGCCCACGATGTTCAGAAACACCGCGTCAGGCAGAATCTTGCGCAGGAACAGGATCAGGCCCGCCATGTGCGCCACGGGATGGCGCAGCGCGGAGGTGTCCGAAAGGATGATGTCCACCATGCGGCGCGCGGCCGCGGGCGCGGGCGTGGCGCGCCCCGCGTCCATTTCCCTGTCCTTCACCGCATAGAATTTCTCCAGGAGCGGCCGGTAGGCGGACTGCGCGGCCGCGGGCTTGGGCGTGGTCTTCCAGATGCTTGTGCCCACATCGCCTGGCTCGAACAGGATCACCCGCACGCCCAGGCTGCGCACCTCGTGCCACAGGGCCTCGGACAGCGCTTCCATGGCGTATTTGGAGCCGCTGTAATGGCCCTGAAACGGGATGGTGATTTTGCCGGCCGCGGACCCGACATTGGCGATCACGCCCGAGCGCCGCTCGCGCATGCCCGGCAGCACGGCCTGGATCACTTTGAGCGCGCCGAAATAGTTTGTCTCGAATGCGCGCCGCGCGTCCTCAATGGCCACTTCTTCCAGCGGTCCGCACACATTGATGCCCGCATTATTCACCAGAATGTGGATTGCACCCTCTTTTTCCATGACTGCGGCCACGGCGCGGTCCACGGACTCATGGTCCGTGACATCCATGATCAGCGGCTCGAAACCCGGATGCTCCCCGGGCGGCGTGCGGAAGGTTCCATAAACCCGGCAGCCGCGCGCGGCCAACTCCAGTGCCAGAGCGCGGCCGATGCCGCGGCCCGCGCCGGTTATCAAAGCCACGCGTTCAGGCATTGTCTTGTTTCCCTTCGGCTTCGCCTATTTGAACCGGCCGTCGTCGCGAACCTCGTCAAGACGCCCCAGCTTGCCCTCGAGCCATCCGCAGCGCACATTCTCGCGCCGGTCGAAATCCGGCACATACGGCTTGATGTCCAGAACCGGAGTGCCGTCCAGAAAATCCGCATCGAGCACATGCAGCACGGTCCCCTCGATGCGCTCCAGGCGCACGATGGACAGCCCGATGCCGTTCGGGCGCGAGGGCGCGCGCGTGGCGAACACCCCGCGCGGCTCGTTGTCCAGAAACGGCGTGACTTCCAGCTTGAATGCGCCCGACTTATGGAAATGGCACAAAAGATAAATGTGGGAAAACCCGTCGAGGTCTTTGAGGCCAGCCGCGAATTCCGGAAAAATCTCCACGGTCGCGGGAACATCCCTCGCGGCCGCGGGCTGGATGGGCGTGCCTGCGGACTCCTTGTGCGGGGAACGCACCACTCCGATTGCATGGAAAAGGATGTCCTGGTCCGGATCGCTCATGGATGACATTATAGCGCCGCGGCCGCGGCATGCAAAAAGGCCCGGTTCGTCAAACGCGCCGCCATGGCGTCGTGCGTGCGGTCAGTGGCTTCCGCAACCGCCGCCGTGGCTGTGATCGTGGCCGCCGCCCCCGCAGGTGTAATCCTGGGTGAAGCGCGGCAGTTGCCCGCGGGAAAACGCGGCCACCGCGTCCTCGACCGTGGTCAGGCCGTTGTTGAAAAACACCTCGATGCCCACGGAGTTGAACCCCATGAGCGGGCGCATGCCCATGCCGCCGGCCACAAGCGCTTTGGCCCCGCACTGCGCCAGCAGCGTCACGGGCGCCATGCAACCGCCCTGCTCGTGCGGCACATTCTGCTGCACGGCCACATTCTCGATCTGGCCCGCGTCAAGCGTCACCAGGGTGAACACATCGCAGTGGCCAAAATGGCCGGACAGCTCGGCGCCGAGTCCGCCGGGCGCGCTCGTGGGAAGCGCCACAATCATTTTTTCAGACATGAAAACTCACCTGTGCCATATACAAAAAAGTTTTGAGTAATCGTCTTGGGATCTGCCGCGCGGCGTATCGCGCAATCGCGCCCGGTTTCCACCACCCGGTCCGGCACCCGGTCCGGTTCAAATCCGGCGCTGCGCCGCCGCGCATCCTCTGTTAGTTTAAGACCCGCGCCCCCGCGGATCAACAGCCCGCGCCAACGCATGCGGCGCGCCCCGGCCCGGCTCAAGGCAGGCGCCCGCCGTATTTCTGGGCCAGGGCGTCCAGGCGCGCGCTTGCTCCCCCGGCCTGGTATTCAAGCGCAATGGCGATGCGCGCCTCATCGAATTCCCCGGCCGGAATTCGTTTGAGCGCCACGATGCCCGGGAAGTGCAGGTGAAAATTGATGCTGCGGAATTCCTCGGGACGCACCAGCGCCTTGTGCAGAAACGCGGTCTCGATGTCTATCTCCCGGATCTCCTCCTCCGTGAGATGCGCGTCCCGGCCGTGAATCCGGATGTTGCGGCAGCGCGGCAGAATGAACTCCTTGAGGGGTTTCAGAAGCCGCACCCCGTGCCGCTCGAAATACTCCTGCTGCTTTTTCACGCTTTCGCGCGCGCGCTCCGCCTTGGCCAGATAATACGCCTCGTCCTCAAGCGCCCACACCCGGCAGTTCAGCGGCCGCACCGGATAGATGGCGCACCGGCCCTCCTCCAGAAACGGGCAGAATATGTCTTCGGCCACGAATTTCAAAAACGCCCACTGCAGGGCGCGCCCCAGGATGCGCGCTTCCGCATCCGGGTCCTGCATTTCGTACCGGATGTGCCGCCAGACATGCAGGTATTCGATGAGATACATATCCGGGCTGTCGCTGCAGCACACATGGCCGCAGTCCCCGCAGGTCACCTCCGGCAGTCTGCCGTAAATTTTCAGCAACTGCCGGAACAGATTGTCGTTGCGCGCGCGCCGCGCCAGCTTTTCCGTGTCATATTCAATCACGGGCGGCGGCGTGCGCGTGAAATAATCCTGCCCCAGCTCACGCGCAAGTCGCTGCTCCAGAGTCTGCGGGCCGCCCTGCCCCGCGCCCGGCTGTTTCGCGGATTCCCGCACGCGCGGCTCCTGAACGCTGCGATTGATGATCCACTTCATCGTGCTGTTGGGATCGCGGTTGATGCCCATGCAACGATAATCCCCTCAAAAAGCACTGCCACACGCCACAAACGCGTTCCGGATTCGCAGCGGACGCGGCCCGCGCGGCGCGCGCTCGCATCCGCCTTGTCCCCATAATAACCGCAATTCCCGCGCCGTTCACGAAAATTCTCATCATCATCAAAGGCACCGGTCTCTTTCTCATAACTGTTGCCCAAAAATTGTGCACAGCACGCCGAACCGCGCCATAATTTGCAGCGCCTGGCGATGAATACCATATTTGCCAATCCGCGCCGCCGGGGCCGCAGGGCGGAATCACCGCACCCCGCCATAATGTGTAAGGCACAGTAATGACGCTCCTCCAATTTTTCTGTTCCACAACGAGGGTTTTGTAGGGCGGGGTCACCGCACCCCGCCGCTCCCAGGCCTCGCGCGGCGCGCAGCCTCTGTCCGGCCGCTGCGCCTCTTCTTATTCCGGCTTTTCGCTGCACCAAAGCGTTTAGTTGCTTTGGCAGGTTTGGCAGGACGCACAGGATAAAGACAGGTTTATTGCTTATTGTCAACGGCGAATATGGGGGAAGGACGCATGTGGAATACATAAGCTCTATGACTTGGCGTTCAATATCGCCGTTGATGTAGGGCGCGGTCGCCGAACCGCGCCATAATTTGTAACGCCTATCTATTATCTTCATTTTTACCAATCCGCATCGCCGGGCCGTAGGGCGGGGTCACCGCACCCCGCCGCTCCCAAGCCTCGCGCGGCGCGCCGCCTCTGTCCGGCCGCGGCGCGCTCCATATGCGGGTTTTTCGGCTGCACCAAAGCGTCTATTGGTTATGGCTGGTTTGGCAGGATGCACAGGATAAAGACAGGATGAAGACGAACGGACAAAGATTCATGTGCCAGGCGGCTGTCTTTTTTCATTTGGCCAAACCGCACCAAATCATCTGAATATGATATACTTAACGACAGGGTGAAAAGCGCCGCGCTCACAGCACAATACGGAGAATCTTTCCGCCCCGCCTACGGCTACGACGCCGCGGGACGCCGCACCTCCATGTCCACGCGCGATTACAACGCCGCCTACACCTACGACGACCTCGACCGCCTCACCGCCGCCGCCTACTCCGCGTTCCAGGACAAGCCCGGCGGCACAATCACCCACGCCATGATCCCGGACGAGGATTTCACCTACGACAAAAACGGCAACCGCACGGCCCTGCTCAAAGACCCCGGCCCGGGCCAGGGCGAAGATGTCTCGGTTTCCTACACCCACGACGCGCCCGTCAACCGCCTCACCTCCGACGGCGCTTGGACCTACCTCTTCGACCACAACGGCAATGTGGTGCGCAA
>JAGUYV010000160.1 GCA_020061125.1 bacterium
CATTTTGAGCGTGGGTTTCCAGGCGTTTCTTATCGGCTACCTCATCGAGTGCGTGTTCCACAACCACATCTTCGACAACAATTACTGGCTGCTGATCGGCATATCGTACGCCATGCTCGGCATGACGCCCGCTGGCAGCCGGGAACGGGGGGATCGCTGACGCCGGATTCCAACCCTCCCGCGGCGGCAGCCCCGCGCCATGTCCCTCAAACAAACCATTCTCAAAGGCGTGCTCTACACCAACGGCGGCATCGTGGTGAATTCCGTGATGTTCCTGCTCACGAGCATATACACCTTCCGCATCGTGGCGCCACGGGAATATGGCGTGGTCGGGCTGTGCATGAGCCTGGGCCTGTTCGGCGATTATCTCATCAACCTGGGGCTAAGCCCCGTGTTCGGCTCGGAAATGGCAAAAAAACGCGGGGCCGGCAACATGTCCGGCGTGAAATACTATTACGACGCGCTGTTAAAACTTCAGACCGTGTCCACGATGGCGCTTGTGCTTATCCTGATCGCCGTGCGGCGGCCCGCGGCCGGGTTCATCCATGTGCCGCCCGATTATCTTTACGCCGTGGCCCTGTACATCCTTTTCTACAGCGCGAATGTTTTCTACACCACATTCTTCAACGCATTTCTGCTGTATTTCTGGCAGAACGCCCTGGGCATGCTTGCGGGCGTGTTTCGTTTCGCCATGGTGGCCGCAGTGTATTTCGCAAAACCCGAGGATCCGGTTTTCTGGCTGCTGTGGACATTTCCTGCATCCATGGCCGGGGCCGTGCTTGTGGCCACGCCGCCCATGGCGGCGCACACGGCCCGCGTGTTCCGCGGCATAACCGCGCACGGCTCCGCGGACATGCGCGCGTCTCTGCGCACACAGATTAAAATCGGTGCGTTCCAGCATCCGCTCAAATCCGTGGTGGACATCGCGCCTCCCTGGATTCTCAAGTTCTTCACCAACAACGAAGTCGTGGGCATCTATTACGCGTCCATGCAGTTGATCCGCGGGCTGTACATGTTCATGAGGGGCATGGAAACCACTCTCCTGCCCCTCATTTCCCAGTACCACGCGCAGGACAAGAGCAAGCGCCGGGAAATCATGGAGCGCATGAGCAAATACACCCTGTGGATGACGCTGATTGTGAGCGTTGCCGCGGGCGCGGCCCTGCCCTGGCTGGTGGCCTGGCTCGTGAAACTCGAGTATCTGAAAGCCATCCCCTACTTCCGGGTCAGCCTGCTGCTGCTGATCCCGCTGGTGTACATGCAGGTGCAACGGCCGCTGCTGTACGCCATGGAGCGGCAGGACGCGCTCGTGATCACGGACATTCTCATGATCGCCGTGCTGGCTGCAGGCTCACTCACGGTGGTGCCCTGGTTCGGACTCTGGGGCATGATAGCCGTGAACATCGCCAACAAGGCGCTGACCGTTGTGGCGTACTGGCAATTTATCCGGCAGCGTGAGCCGGATTACACTCTGGGCGGCAATCCGTTCCGCGTGGACGCCACGGACAGAAAATATCTCAAGACACTGTTAACCCTCGGACGAAAATAATGGACCGGAACGAAATGCGCAATTTCAGAACGGCGCGCAACCGGAGCAAGCGCCTTATCCAGAACGCAATTCTGTTCGCAGTCTCCACGGCGGCCGCACTGCTTCTGGCGGAAATAATGCTTCGCCTCTTTGTCCCCATGGAAAAAAGCACTGTTATGTATGACCCGTTGCTGGGTTTGAGAGGGCGTCCGCATGTGAAAACCGTGTGGACGCGCGAGATTGAAAACAACCCATTGACTGTGCGCACCAACAGCCATGGGTTCCACGATGTGGAAAGAAACGAGAGCAAAAGCAAGGGAACGCATCGCATTGTGTTCGTGGGAGACTCATTCACCGAAGCCTACCAGGTTCCCATAAACAAAAATTTTGTAAGACGCCTCGAACGGGAATTCAAAGCGGATCGCAAGTTGCCAGGCGTTGAGCACATCAACGCTGGACTGCACACCTGGGGGCTTGGGTCTTACTACCTCTACATTAAGCACCGGATCATGAAATGGTCGCCCGACACCGTGGTGTTGTGCCTGTACATGGGCAATGACCTCCATGACAATTATTACGGAACCGGATCGTCGGCGCTGCCGAGATTCGCCACGGAAAACGGCAACCTGAAACACATCCCGGCGCCGGGATATAATTTCAAAATCTGGGCGCGGGACAATGTGGCGGGCCGCTCCAGCCTTGTGCGGCTCTTATGGACCAGCGGACTGGGCAGCAGCAAATCCGTGTTCAATATGGCGAGGCGACAGGGGCTTGTGGGCACTCCGGAGATAGCTGCCCAAAAACTTGGAGACAAGGGCCTCGCCGAGATTGCGCTCATTGCGAAACTGCAAATACGAGAAATCAATGCTTTTCTGCGCGCGCGGGGTGTGCGCCTCGTGGCGTTCGTGATTCCCGATCCCCGAAGAGTCAATGCGATCGCCGGCAAAACGGAAAACATCGGGATTCCAATTACCCAGGAACACGCGGTCTTTTTTGAACGGGAAATCATAGACACTCTCCGGCGGGAACAGATTCCATACGCCTACCCACTTGAAGAATTCACGGCGCAAGTGCGTGCAGGACGGGAAATCTACCTTAACGGAGGGGGACACTTTTCCGTATACGGGCACCGACAAGCCGCAACAGCGATTCGCGAACCGCTTCGCAAGGCCATTATCGAAAAATAAATCCTTTTCTATTCAAATGGAGTCATTTCGTTTCGTCAGGTTCTGGCGAGGCAGATGGCTGTGATGTCGTCAGAGGTTTGCGCGCCCGCGCAGAATTCGTTGACCCGTGCGATGAGGCCGGGAACCATGGCCGCGGGGTTGTTGCCGTGCGCGAGCACATGCCCGGCAAGGCGCTTCATGCCGAATTCGTCCTTGTCCGCGCTGCGCGCGGAGCTGACCCCATCGGTGTAAATCAGCAATGCGTCTCCGGGAACGAATTCCCTTTGCGTCAAAACATAAGTTGTGTTCTGATCGAAACCCACGGGCAGGCTTTTCCCGCCCACGGAGTGGATGCGCTTGTGTTCGTTGCTGAACAGCAAAGACGGCGGATGCCCGGCGCTGGCGTAGCTCAAGGTGTTGCGTTCCACATCCGCCACGCAGATGGCGGCGGTGAAAAAACGGCCCACGGAATTGAGCGTGTTGTAGAGAGCATCGGCCATTTCGTGCAGAAACAGGTGGGGAAACGCCAGGGCGTCCTGATGGCCGTCTATGTAATTGATGACCTGGGTGGCCACGATGGACGAGGAAAAGTCATGTCCGGAAATGTCGCCCGCGAACACTGCGGTGCGCCCGTCCTGGAGATAAACCATGCCGTAGAAATCGCCGCCCTGCGCGCCCGCTGGGATGGACGACAGATGGATGTCCAGCCCGGGCAGCAGATAGCGGACCGCGCCCTGCTCTTCGGTGCTCATGCGGCTTCCGGAACGCAGCACATCGGAGATGCGGATCAGCGAAGGGCTTGTTTTCTTTTTTTTGCGGGCGGTCACGATTCCTCGGCTGTGTCCTGCCAGTCGCCGGCGTACCCGGCTTCTGTGTTGGCCATATTGGCCAGGCGGTGCGCCAGAAGTTCGGAGAGCACGACCATGTCTTCTGGGTGCATCATGGCGGTTGCGTTTTTGTCGAACAGGATCTGTGCCTCGGCCGGAAACTCATCGTCCTCGGCGTGAATCACTGCGGTCCAGCGGATGCGGGGCATGGGGCGCAGCATGACCGATCCGTCTCCGATGCCGCGAGGCTCGCCGCCAAGGAGCGATCCGATGCTTTCCAGCAACTCCGGCCTGGTTCCGTAGGCGCCGGCCAGGATGTCCAGCGAGCGCCACTTTATGGTGTTGTGGTAGAGCATGAGATCGTGAAAGGTGTGAATGGGGATGTCCTCGCCCGCGGGCGCCGCGCCGGAGTCGCGCAACAAGTGGTGCAGGAGCACGATCTGGAAAATGGGGCGGACCGGCCGGCCGCCCGGCTCGAAAATCAGCCGCGCGCCCGGCTCGACGCGCAGGGTGCTCCCCAGGCTGTCCAGAAAATACGCGCCGTTGTCCGCGCGCAGGGCGCAACGCGCCGCCGTATCCTTCCAGTCTCTTTGTTCAAGCTCGTCCCAGGCCTGGTTCAGCACTTTAACATATTGTTTTTTTGCGTACATCGGCAACGACCCTTTCCCCGGTTCCGTGTTATTAACATAACGGGAACGCCGGAAAAAGAAAACCCGGTTTTCACCGGGCGGGAATGCGCCATGGGAGTGCGGCGCGCGCGCATCGCAAGACGCGGCGCGCCGATTTACTTTACAGCAACTGCGCGGCGGTCTCCGCGAGTTCGGAGCGCTCGCCCTTGACCAGGGTGACATGCCCGGCGAGCGGGCTGTTCTTGAAGCGCTCGACCGCGTAGTTCAATCCGTTGCTGTTCTGGTCCAGGTAAGGGTGGTCAATCTGGTACGGGTCGCCGGTGAGCACGATTTTGGTGCCCTTGCCCGCGCGGGTGATGATAGTCTTGACTTCGAGCGGAGACAGGTTCTGCGCCTCGTCCACGACCATGTACTGGTTGGGGAGGCTTCGTCCGCGTATGTAGCTCAAGGCTTCAATCTGAATAAGGTTGGAGCCGGAGATGATCTCCTTGATGTGGCGTTTGTCCCTGTCGTTCTTGCGTCCTTCCACGGAAAAAATGATTTCGAAGTTGTCGTAAAGGGGCGTCATCCAGGGGTCGAGCTTTTCCTCCACGCCGCCGGGAAGGAAGCCCATTTCCTTACCCATGGGGATGATGGGGCGGGACACCAGGAGTTTCTGGTACAGGCTGTCTTCGAGCACCTGGCGCACGCCCGCTGCCAGGGCCAGCAGGGTTTTGCCGGTGCCGGCTTTGCCGTTGAGAGTGACAAGATCAATGCGCGGGTCCAGAAGCAGTTCGAAGGCGAAGAGCTGCTCGGGATTCAGCGGCTTGATGCCCGCGATCACATCGTCGAGCGTGACTTTCAGAGGCACAGCCGCTTTCGCCTCGGCGTCAATGCGCAGATAAGCGGTATTGCCTCCGCTTGTGGCCACGGCGATCTGGTTGACCGTGAAATCCTTGAACACATCCAGGGGCAGGCTGCCCTTGTCTTTGAGCCGTTTGAAATCCGCGGCGTCAATCTCGATTTCATCGTAGCCCATGTACAATTCTTCGAGGTCAATCTTGTCTTCTTCATAATCCATGCTGGTGAGGCCGATGGTGTCGGCCTTGATGCGCATGTTGATGTCCTTGCTCATGAACACGACCTGGTTGTCGGGGTACTTGTCCTGAATGGAGAGGGCCGTGGCCAGGATGCGGTTGTCTTCCTTGTTGTTGCGCAGGCTCGGGGGCAGGCATTCCATGCGCTTGTCGCCGAAGGCCACGCGCACGGTGCAGCCGTTGTCCAGGTCCACGCCCTCGGACAGGCTGCCGCGGGCGCGCAGTTCGTCGAGCAGGCGCGAGGTGCGGCGCGCGTGGCGGCCCACCTCGTCTCCCCTCCGCTTCTGGTCGTCAATTTCCTCGATCACTTCCAGCGGGATCATCAGAATCTGGCCCGGAAACGCGAAGATGGAATCCGAGTCGTGCAGGAAGATATTGGTGTCGGGAACGATGACCTTGCGGTTGGAGTCCGTCATAGTTTGGCCAGCCTTTCGAGAGCTTCCTGGATGCGCGCTTCTTCTTCTACGAGCGCGAAGCGGATGTAGCCGTTTCCGGCTTCGCCGAAGCCTACGCCGGGCGCCACGGCTACGCCGGTTTCCTTGATCATCAGAGACGCGAATTCCAGGGAGGTCATTTCCTGGAACGCCTCGGGGATGGGCGCCCACACATAGAGCGTGGCTTTGGGCCGCTGGTGCTTCCAGCCGAGTTTGTCCAGGCCGTCGCACAGAACATCGCGGCGGCGCTGGTACGCGGCCACGGTTTCATCAATGATTTCGTCGTTCAGCTCAAGGGCGCGCACCGCGGCTTTCTGGATGGCGTTGAAGCAGCCGAAATCCACATAGCTTTTCATCTTGGCGAGGATTTTCATGATCTTGGCGTTGCCGACCACGAAGGCCACGCGCCAGCCCGCCATGCTGAAGGTCTTGCTCAAGCTGTGGAACTCCACGCCCACATCCTTGGCGCCCTCGACCTCCATGAAGCTGGGGGCCTTGTACCCGTCGAAGCAGATTTCCGTGTAAGCGGCGTCGTGGCTCACGATGATGCGGTGTTCCTTGGCCCACGGGATGATGGGCTTGAAGTAGTCCTTGTCCACGCACACGGTGGTGGGGTTGTGCGGGTAGCTCAAGTACAGGATTTTGGCGCGTCGCAGCACGCCCGGTTCGATGCTGTCCAGGTCAGGCAGGAAATCGTTCTCGGGCAGAAGCGGCAGATTGTAGAGGTTGCCGCCGAACATGATCACGCTGTTGAAGAAAATGGGATAGGTGGGCGTGGGCACCAGGGCGTAGTCGTCGCGGTCCAGGAACGCGGCGGACATGTTGGCGATGCCTTCTTTGGAGCCGATCAGCACCACGACTTCTTCGCTGGGATTGATGTCCACATTGAAGCGCTTGCCGTACCAGTAGGCGATGGCGCGCTTGAGTTCGATGATGCCGTCCCCGGCGGGGTAGCGGTTGATGTGCTTGGTGTGGATGGCGTTGCACAGTTCGTCGCGCACTTCCTTGGGAACGGGCAGATCCGGGCTGCCCATGCCCATGTCAATGATGTCCATGCCCTGGGCGCGCGCTTCCTTTTTGAGCTTGTTGATCATCGTGAAAACATACGGGGGGAGCTTGCTGATCCGGATGGATTGCATGTCTTCAAAATCTATTGGCATAAACGAAACCTCCCGGCGCACTGGGGAGCGCCCTTGTTATAACTTCCCGGAGGGAAGCGGATATTAGCACATAATAATAAAAAAAAACAATTAAAAAACCATGATTATTGAAACAATGGAAACGGGTGCGCCGGGGACCGGAGGCGGGAGATTGCGTCAGTGTTCCGGTCCTTCGATTTCGTTGACGAGCGCCTCGAAAAGGGTGATGTTGTCGCGGCTGGCGTTGCGCAGCCTGCCCGCGAGAATCTTGGCGATCTCGCGAGTGACATACAGCCCGATGCGCGTGTCGCTGTCTCCGAGCTGGTCGAAGTCCGCTTTCTTGATGACCATGCACTCGCAATCGGTTTCCGCGATCACCGACGCGGAACGGACATCGTCGTCCATGAGCGCCAGTTCTCCGAAGAACACATTCATCTCGTCCGTGAGCTTGACCACGGTGTAACTGTCGTCCTTGAGGGTGCGTTTCTCGATGCTCACGCGGCCGCGGCTCAAGATGAACATCTCGTCGCCCTGGTCGCCTTCCTTGATGATGAAATCCCCTTTTTGAAAGGAGCGCATCTCAATAATGCCGCGGATCTTTTCAATCGCATGGCAATCGTCCTTGAATTTCACGAACAGGCTGATGTTCCGCAGTTTTTTGGTGATTGTTTCAGTCATCGGAGGATTCCTCCTCCCTCACTTCCACGACAATGGCCATGGAATGGTCCGGAACGGCGTAATCGTCCGGCGGGTTGAAATGCGGATGATTGTTCTTGAGTTGTTTCACCTTCTGGAGATTTTCCACGATTTTCGATATGTTCGCGGTTTTCTGGGCCTCGCGCAGGGCTTCCTGCTTGCGCTCGAAAAAGCTGCCCACATTCTCGATCAACCCGATCAAGGTTATGTTCGGCCCGTAATGCGCTTTGAGATCGGAATATGGCCTGCCCACGAACTCCCTGGGGAATTCCGTGGTGGTGAGCCTGGACGGGGTGTTGAGATCCAGAAGGTCGTTCATGACCTGAACCAGTCCCGTGGCCGCAGTGGAGTGCGCCAGCATGAGGCGTCCGTACTGGCGGGGATATATGATTTCCGCGACATGGGCCTTTTGCAGATAGGTTTCAAATTTGGGATCGAGCAGTTCGGCGCAGACATGGATGTTGCGCGCGATGGTGCCGATGAGCATGGCCGTCATCACGGTTTTGGAATCAATTTCGGACGGAGACGCGTCCGAGCTTTCGTCGGCCAGAATGAATGCGCTCCTGGCCTCCTTGATATTCGCCATTTGCAGCATGGTTTCGTTGAAATCTTCGCCGCGGATAAAATTGATGTCCTTGAAATCGGGATTCTGCTGCTTGAACAGATCGATGGCGTCCTGCGAGATATTCGCAATGATGACGATGTCCGACGCTTTGATATCTTTATTGACTGTGAAGATATCCTCAAGCGTGCCCTCCATCTTCCGTTTCCAGCCGCAGATCACGGTGTGGCCCTTGAGCCTGGAAAGGTCCGTCACGCCCTTGCCCTCCCTGATCATTTTGACGACCCGGATGGATGCGAATGTGGCCGTCAGAAGCGAAAAGCAGATTACGCCCGTGAACATCACGAAAATTATCAGCAATTTCCCCGCAGGCGTTTTCGGGGAAAAGTCGCCGTATCCGATCGTGGTCATGGTCACGATGGAAAAGTAAAACGCATCAATGAAGCGGATAAGCGGGGTCGGCGCAGGATCGCTGGGGAACATGCCCGAATTGCGCTCCAGGTACAGACCAAAGAACACTGCGGAAATCACGCCCACGATGAGGATGATGCCGATGAGCCGCGGCAGATTCTCTTTTTGTATCGAAGCCCACAATTCCCGCGCGCTGGCATAGGCCTGTTTCACTTGATCCGCAAGCCGCGTATCGGGCGCATCTTTTTCGTTGCGTTCTTTCGCCATAAAAATTACCTGATCAATAAATTACTACAACAATCATTAAAGTTATTCAATTCTACAATGTCGCGACATTGCAAACAAGAAGCCCTTTCAAAAACCGCCGCGCGGTGATAATATCAATTAAGGTGTGACCTTCCCTTTCCGAACTCCGCACAGGATCTTATCATTACGAAACAGGATGGGGATCGCCGCGTCGTTTCGAATGCGGTAAAAAAGTTCGTTCCGTGCGAACGGATCCAAAGCATTGAAGACTCGAAAAGAAAACAACTCATCGCAGGCCGCGAATCTCGCCGGGCGCCTTGCGGCCATTTACGGCCGGGTCGTGATCACGGCCGCTCTCATTTTCGCCGCACTTGTCACGGTGCTTCTGGTGAAACAGTATTATGACAAAAAAAATCAAATGATAAGATCCGCCACCGATGACCTCGAAGAAAGGGCCATCAGCGTGGATTATTTTTTAAGCAACGCGGCAGAGGATGTGATCGAGTCCAAAATCTGGGCGCAGGATTACCTCAACTTATCGCGTGACAACGAGGATCCGCCCGAACTGCCCAAGACCGTACGACTGGACACGGGCGGAAAGATCCATGTCGCGGAGCCTCCGCACAAAGACATATACGGAAATATCGTGCTCACGGATTCCGAGATACCCGCCGGTTCGGATGCGATCCGCCAGATTGACATGGCGTTCAAGCTCTTCGAGGTGCAGCGCATCAACCATTACGCGCCGCCGGATTTCACCTGGAGCGAATTTTATTCGACTAAGGGCTTCGGCTCCGTTTATCCCTGGAGCGCATCGGACAAGAGCGTGCGGATTCTTCAACGGCGCGTGGCCAGGGACATGCTGCGGCAGTTCGAGACCTCCGCCGCGGATCTCAAACAGAGAAATCCGTTTGAGTCCCGGTTATGGAGCGAAGCCTATGTGGACGTTCCCGGCCGGGGACTGATGATCACATGCGGCTCACCCGTGTTTGATGGGGACCGGTTCATCGGCATGGTGTCAGCGGAGATGAGCCTGGATTTTTTCAGCCATTTCGTGGAAAAGCAACAAACGGCAAATGGCGCGATCATGATCGTCAACAGCAGAAAACAAATCCTGTCAACGACCGGAATGAAGCCCAGGCTCATGGAGCGCGTGCCCGTGTTTGGAAATCACGCGCCCGGGCTGGACCTGGAATCCATATTTAACACGAACCCCGGCGGCGCAGGATATCTTCATTCAGGGAAAAACCACATTATTTCCACACGGCTGAACAATGCGGACTGGGCCATGATCAAAATCATGCCCGAATCGGACATTATGCGCGCGTTCTTTCCCGAGGCTCTGTTCGGCGCCGTGGTGGTTGGCCTGATGTTCGGATTTCTGGCAGCGGCCAACAGAGTCATGAACAGATACTTTGTAAAGCCCGCCCTCGGGTTTGTAGACTTCATCGAGGCGGAAGCCACAACCGGACGACCGGCGCCAAGGCCCAAAGTGCCGCCCGTCTGGGAACAGTGGTTCATACGCATGTCCGATACCCTTGCTCTCAAGTCCGTGGCCGCCAATCTGCCCGGCGCAATCTTCCAGCTCAAGAAAACAGGCAGCGGAAACGCGACGCTCACAATCGTGAGTTCAGGCGTCGAGCAACTGCTCGGCGTTGCCGCGGAAGATCTTGTGAACAGGGACGCCTTCACCCTCAATTTCTTGAGCGGACGCAATGCGGAACAGTTCAAGCAGAAGCTGCGGGACTCGGAATCAGACCTCAAGCCGTTCGCTTTTGAAACCGCCGTAACCATTCCATCCGGAAAAGAACGCTGGGTGCGATTCATTCTGCGGCCGAGAAAAGAACGGGACGAACCCGGCGAAACCATGTGGGACGGGCTGATGCTCGACATCTCCGACAGGAAACGCCTCGAGGACCAGCTTCTCGAACATCGCGACCGGCTCGAGGAAACCGTGGCCAGCAGAACCGGCGAGCTTAAGAATGTGAACGAGGAATTGCGCAGGGAAATTCAGGAACGCATCAAATCGGAAGCCGCGCTCAAGGTGAGCGAAGAGCGCATCCGCGCCATGTCGCAAAAAGCGATCCGCGCACAGGACGACGAACGCGAACGGCTCTCCCGCGAGTTGCACGACGAAATCGGCCAGCAGTTCGCGGCCGTGCTGTTCCAGTTGCCGGCCATCAAAAATAAACCCTGCATCTGCCCGGACGACATCGTGCGCATTGAACACATGATCCGGGACATCGGCGAGGACCTGCACCGCATTTGCAAGGGCCTGCAGCCCATGACCCTAACGCAGTTCGGTCTGGCCCCCGCGCTCAAGATGCTGCTGTGGGAATTCATGGAAACCTACGGCGCAAAAATCGTCACGGACATTGAAAGCCCGGTACATTGCCCCGATAATGAACTTGCGGCCGCGGCTTACCGGATCTGCCAGGAAGCCGTGTCCAACAGCATCCGGCATTCCGGCGCGGAAAAGATTCTCGTGTCGCTGAAACAGGACGCGCGCGGCATTGAACTGACAGTACGGGACAACGGCCGGGGATTCGATATGGACACAGCAAAAGACAAGGGAAACCTGGGCCTGTCCGGAATGAAACGGCGCGCGGAGCAGAGCGGCGGCCGGCTCGAGATCGAATCCGCGCCGGGCCGCGGCGCACGCGTCGCATTCTCGCATCCGGCGCTGGCCGCGGCAAAGGACGAATCATGATCACGCTCATCATCGCAGACGATCACAACCTGGTGCGCGCGGGAATCTGCGCCCTGCTCCAGCCTCACGACGACTTCCGCGTCGTCGCCGAAACCGGCAGCGGCAAAGAGGCTGTGGCTCTGTGCCTCAAGCACAAACCCAACATTCTGCTGCTCGATCTCGGCATACCGGATCTGGACGGACTCGAAGTCACAAAGCAGGTGACGGCTTCCGATCCGTGCGTAAAAATCATCGTGCTGACCATGTATGAAAATGAAGAGTACGCCACACGCGTTCTCAACGCCGGCGCCCGCGGCTATATCGTCAAACGCGTGTCCTCCGAGGAGCTTCCCGCCATCATCCGCAAAGTCATGGCCGGTGAAATCTGCATCACGGATTCCATCATGAAACAAATCGCCATAAGGAAAACCACATCGGGCGGACAAAGCCTTCTGTCGCTTCTTTCCGACCGTGAGCTGCAGATATTCCACCACCTTGCCAAGGGGCTGACAGGCGCGCAGGTGGCCTCCAAACTGGATTTGAGCGCAAGCTCCGTGGCCACTTACAAATCGCGCATCATGGACAAGCTCGGCCTCAAGAACCACGCGGAACTCATGCGATTCGCGCTGCGCCTCGGCCTTATCGAAAAATTCGAATAACCTCGCCCCGCGCGAATCCGCCCCGGCCAATCAATATAATGCGACAATTCCATTTCATGTTTATTGACTTCGCCATGGCATAAGATATGACACTTATCAGCAACTCGCAACGACATACAATTTCCATAAAAAACATATAGTGATCTTAAGGCTTAGCGCACTTTCCCGATGCAGCATTTGCGTATTGGCATTTTGACGAAACGCAAGTCGTGCGCCGGGTCAAGCGTTTGCACATTTCCGGAGGCAAAACATACATGGACAACCAACAGCAAACAGGCGGAAAAATCAAAGTCGGGTTCAAGCAGGGAATGGCCATGTTGTTCCCATACGCGAAATCGCGCCTGATCGAGCAGGTCAAATCCGTGGCGCTCATCATCATTTACCTGATCTTTTTCCAGACCATGGTGCTGGGAATAGCCGTGGCCCAGGCGGCCATGATCGCCGCCGGGCTTGCGCTCGTGATCGGAGGCCTGGCGTTCTTCATGGAAGGGCTGATGCTGGGTCTCATGCCCCTGGGTGAAGTCATCGGCCTCAAGCTGCCGCAGAAGTCCAAGCTGCCGGTGATCCTGGGATTTTCCTTCATTCTGGGCATGGGCGCAACCTTTGCGGAACCCGCGATCAGTGTGCTCAAAGCCGCGGGATCGTCCGTAAGGCCATGGGACGCCCCCCTGCTTTTCCTTCTGCTGAACAAATTCTCGGGTTACCTGGTCATGTCCGTGGGCGTGGGCGTGGGCATAGCGGTCGTGTTCGGAATGATCCGTTTCATGTATAACATCTCCCTCAAGCCCTTTATCTACATTCTGCTTTCGTTTCTTTTGCTCTTCACGCTCTGGTCGTTTTTCAACGCGAACATGAGAAATGTGACCGGCTTGGCGTGGGACTGCGGCGCGGTGACCACGGGACCGGTCACGGTGCCCCTGGTGCTCGCGCTGGGCATCGGCATCTGCCGTGTGGTGGGCGCCGCCGGGTCGGGGTCCTCCGGCTTCGGCGTGGTCACCCTGGCGTCGCTGTTTCCCATCATTTCCGTGCTCCTGCTCGGGGCGTCCCTTTCCGGAACCGTGCCCCAGCCCATGTCCGAAGCCGCATTCTTCAGCGCGGCCAACCGCGACAAGGCCCAGGCCCTGTTCACGAGCCGCGAGGAAATGATCGGTTTCGCATTCCAGAACGCGAAGCGGGAGAGCCAACTTGCGCTCTTCGACGGCAGCAGCGAGAAAATGATCGCTTATCTGGAATCGCTGAAATCCAGCGAAAAGGAACGGGCCGCCGTGTTCGGTCCCAAGAGAGACGCGCTCGAAAAATGGGCCGCCACCAAAGGAACCAGAACACAGGCCATGGCCGTGTTTCCGAGCGCCGAGGCCGCGCGCGAAGCCGCACAGAAATACGCCGCCATGCTGGAAGATCCCGTACAGCCAGCGGACCTCATTCTCCGCAATACCAAGGCCGCGGCCCAGGCCATCATTCCGCTTTCCATCTTCTTCCTCCTGGTGCTCACGCTCATTCTGCGCGAACGCCTGCCCCGCGCGGACGAGGTGTTTCTGGGACTGGGCTTCGCCGTATTCGGCATGATGCTATTCAGCATCGGCATCGAGATCGGCCTGTCCAAACTCGGCAACCAGGTGGGCGGCAAGGTGCCTTCCTCGTTCAAGGCCATCGAACTGCCCGAACAGAGAAGCACCATCAACAAGTTCGATCCGGACATCGTGAAAACCGCGATCACCGCGGACGGAGAAACCCAAACCTTTTTCTATGTGAGGGAAAAAACCGGATACAGGCAGCTTCCGTACCATGAGGATCAGTACAGCCCTGAAACGAGCCAGTACAACTACACCCCCACGCGCGGGCCTCTGTTCGGCGCCGAAGGAGGCTTGACCGGCATTCTTGTGGTGCTGGTGTTCGCGTTCATTCTGGGATATGGCGCCACCCTGGCCGAACCCGCTCTGAACGCACTGGGCCTGACCGTTGAAGAACTCACGGTCGGCGCCTTCAAGAAATCTTTGCTCATGCAGGCCGTGGCCCTGGGCGTGGGCGTGGGCATCGCCGTTGGCGTGGCCAAAATCATCTGGAACATTCCGCTGCTATGGCTCATGGGACCACCTTACATACTTTTGCTGATAATCACCAAAATATCCACAGAGGAATTCGTAAACATCGGCTGGGACAGCGCGGGCGTGACCACCGGCCCCATCACCGTGCCCCTGGTGCTGGCCATGGGCCTCGGAATCGGCGGCCAGGTGGGCGTGGTCGAGGGCTTCGGCATCCTGTCCATGGCCTCGGTGTGCCCCATCCTGTCCGTGCTGTGCGTGGGCCTCATGGTGACCCGCAAGCGCAAGGCGGCGCTACAGGAAGCAAGCGAAACCGCTGAACCGAAGGAGGTGGCGGCATGAACGGCAAACAGGTCTCCAGAGTCATTGCGGCGGTTGCGCGAGGCGCGGCCGACCCCGTTCTCAAATCCTTGAGAGAGGCAGGCATTTCAACAGGCCATCTGGCCGCGGGCCGTTCCGTGGCCCTTGAAGACAAAAAAGGGTTTCTCGGACTTGGGGAACGATCCGTGATCGTCGAAGACCCCATCGAGATATTTTCGTTCCTGGTCAGTCCCGAACTCGAAGACACCGCGCTCGATATCATTATCAGAACCGGACGCCTGGACATTCTGGGGAGAGGATCCGTACACAGCGAGACCGTGCACTTAATCAAATCGCACGCCCTGTGCGCCGAAAACTCCGGGGCCGCAGCCCCGGACAAAGAACTGCCGCTGCTCACCGAACTCATGGGCATCTGCTGCATCGTGCAGCGCGGACAGGGCGACGCCGTGGCGCGCATGGCGCTGGACACCGGAACCTGCGTTCCCGCCATCACCTTCGGAACGGGAACGGGCGTGCGCGATAAACTCGGCCTTCTGCGCATCACCATTCCCGCGGACAAGGAAGTCATCTCTCTGGCCGCCAGCGTTCACGACGCGGATGCTGTGATGGACCTCATGATTGATGCGGGGAAACTTGACGAACCGGGCAAGGGTTTTATATATCAGTACCCCCTCAAGCAGGGCATCGTGAACACAAAGATATCCCGCGGCATGCCCAAGCACGCCGCCAGCATCGAGCAGATCATTTCCACCATTGACCAGATTAAGGGCAACACGCAATGGCGCAGCCGCTCTGGCATGGCGTCCACAAACGGCGGCGCGCGGCGCAAGTATCTTACCAATCTGATTGATCTGACGCTGATATGCAACGAAGGCCGCGCGGACGATCTTGTGAAGTCCGCAATGGCCGCAGGCGCTGCCGGCGCCACCATCAGCATACTCAAGCATGTGCGGCCCCAGGATTCCGGCGCCGCAAAGGTGTCCCCCGCCCGCGAAAGCTGCAACATGATCGTCGGCGAGCAGCAAATTCCCGCGATTCTGGCCGAACTCGACAAGGTCGGAGCGTTCGACGACAAAACGCACGGCTTGCTATACGGCAAACCCGCGCCCAAGGCGTGCACATACCTTGGCAAATAGCGGAATGCAATGACGCGGCGGCAAACGAACCGGAGGAAAGAACATGGCTGATTACGATGCGTATTCCTCGCAGGGCTGTCCGGAGTGTGTGCGCGCGGCCGTTCAACCGCCGCAGTGCGCGCAATCCAAGCGCAGCGGCTGGTCCCTGTTCGACTTTCAGAGGAATTCCGGCCTACCACAGGTCTTGTTGATACTGGCCCCATTTTTCGCGGCCGCGGTCGCGTTCAACAAGTATGTCGTGATACCCGCGGGCGGACAGTCCGCGGTTTCCCTCGCGAGCGCCCCCTCCGGGTTGCCTGATCGGAATAGCGGCCTGGTCACGGTTCCAGTCGAATTGTTCTTTGTCATGTTCGCCGCCGTTGCTTTCGTAGTGGCCACAGTCACGGCAATCGTGATTTCCGGATTGATCGAGCGAAAGCTGAAAGGAGAATAATCATGATCCATTCACATAAATTTTCCGAAGCCCGTATTCTGGTGTGCGGATGGAAAGAGGATATGGGAAATTTCCTGAAATCGGCGATCAACGGTCATGAGCCGTTTGCGCCCGGCGCAGTGGCAGTTATTGCCGCCGTGGATCCGGCTTGTTTCGAAAGCATGAAGCGGGAAAACACGGCTCTTCTGAATGTCTCGTTCATAAGCGGAGCATGCGACGATGAAACCGTGTTGCGCCAGTCGGGCGCGGCCGTCGCGTCAACCATTGTTGTGCTGGCAGATGAAAGCAGGCCCGGCGCCAGGGGCTCCGATATTGACGCCCGGACATTGAAAACGGTTGCCGCAATCCGTTCCATAAATCGCTCCGCCCGGCTCTGTGTGGAGATTCTTGATGAAAGGCTCAAGCCATTGCTTCTGGATTCGCACGCCGACGAAGTGGTATGCGCCGGTGAATTGGCGCGCCGTATTCTTGGCCGCGGTTCCGTGATGACCGGTTTCCCGGCGATCCTGTCGGGATTGCTCTCTGGAATGGAGCAGGGAACCGTTTATACCGCCCGCATTCCGGACGAATATCAGGGACAGCCTTTCGATGCCCTTGCCGCTCATTTCCAGGAGTCAGGCGAATTGCTGGCCGGTCTTGTTGAGAACGCGGTTATGCCTGGCGCATCACGAAGCGAGGCAATACGCGAAGCCCTTAAGACGCCCTCCGTATCCAGAGCCGTTGAGAATTTACTCAAGATCAAAAAAATGAAAACCAATGTGCCTGTGTTCAATCCTGGCGTCGGATACATTGTTCCCCAAAACGCTCTGGCCATTGTCATCGGCCGTTCCGCCTTGCCGCATGCAAAGCGAAGCAAGCCATACAAACGAGACCCAATGGATCTTCCCGCCGCGAGAACATTGATCTAAACGGTATTCCTCGCCGTGTCCATATTTGATTCAGCGAATCATTTGCGGGGCGCGAGCGCGAACTTCTCCGAAAATGCCCGGAACAGATCTTTATTCATGAAAATCATGAGCAAAAGATAATTTTTCACATGCCGGGTGAGCAGATAATTACTGCGCACAAGCTCGCGGCCGCTGGCGCCCATCCAGTCGCCCCTGCCGGGGTCGCGCAGCAGGTCCTCGATGCGTTTGGCGCAGCCCTCGATGGAGTGCACCAGATAACCGGTGACGCCGTTGATGACCTGGGCCTTGATGCCGCCCACAGCGCCGCCGATGACCGGCCGCCCCTTCCACAAAGCCTCGGTCACGGTCATGCCGAATCCTTCCTTGAGCGACTTTTGCAGCACCACGGCGCTGGCGCGCTGCAGCGCGTTGATGTCAAGGTCGCTGAATGGGGGCAGCTCGAGAATTTTGATGTCCGGGTCGCCGTCTGCGGCCTCGCGCACCTCGCGCAGCACGGCCTGGCCCTCGGGATCGTCCGACGCGCCGCCGCCCGCAAGGCACAACTGGCAGTCCATCCGCTTGCGCACCAGCTTGTACGCTTGAATCACGCCGATGGGATCCTTGAGGCGATCAAACCGCGAGATTTGCGATATCATGGGCCTGCCGGGATCGAGATCGAACTTTTCCAGGGTTTTCTCAATGGTCTTGCGGTCCAGTTCCCGGTTCTTGTCGCTCAAGGGATCAATGGACGGCGTGATCAGAATCTGGGGGATGGACAATTCTCTGGAGAACTGCGGCATGGTGAAAATCGAGGCGTCGTATTTTTCCACTTCATCGTCCAGGAAATTCCACACCTTTTTGTTGGGCGAGGACACATCAATATGGCAGCGCCAGGCCCACATGGAACCTGGAAATTCGTGGCGTTTTCGCACCAGGCCCACGGGCTGGGGGTCGTGGATGATGTAATAGTCCGCTTCCTTGTCGAAAAGGTCCAGGTTCATCCTGGTATAGCGGTCGAAAATGCGGAACATGCCGTCGGTGATCCCGACATCCGCTCCGTGCAGCGCATTGTGGAAAGCCTTGGTGACCTCAAAGAAATCGGTGTCTCCCTTGATGACATCCCAGGAGGCGCGGACGCCAAGGCTGTTGAGCAGCGGAACCAGGCGCGTGAGGATTTCCGCCACGCCTCCGCCCTCGAAGGTGGCGTTGACATTGTGCATGCGCCGCCCTTCCAGCATAGACGCGAGCATTTTAATCTCTTCCACTTCGTTGGCGCCGATGATCCTGCGGTAACTGTCAATGGTGGTCTGATTCATGGCGTTCCTTTCTCAAAGCTCCTGCTCGACCAGGGCGCAGATGCTCTCACGCAACTGATCCAGCGTGCAGACATAGGGATTGAGCCTGTTGATGGCGTCCGCGAGGTCCTGGCGCTCGAACCGCTGGGCGATCCACAGGGAAAAGTCGTTGATGGGCAGCCCCACGCGCAGCCTGGCTTCCACGAAATGAAAGAAGATGCTGTTTCTGGAGCAACGCGCAAGATGGTTGGCGAACTCCTCGAGGGTGGCCGCGCGGCGGCCCGTGGGAATGACGAATGTGTGGGCGCTGCACAGGTGGAACCGGTCGTGCTCGCGGGCGTCATGGCTCGCGGCGCGCGGGTGTTTCTTAAGATGCTCCTCGATGATGGAGATCATCTTCTCGCGGTAAGCCCGGATTGTGGTGTAGTCAATCAGGTCTATGGCCGAAAGCCTTTCGCTCAACTCGTCGTCGCCCAGGGCGTCGCCCACCCAGAATGCGAAGTCGTTGCGGAAACCCTCGGTGATGAAGTGCTGCATGAGCATGGTGCGAAATGTGTGGCAGTATATGACCGACCCGCTCACGGAGCGCAGCCGGTCGAGCATCTCGCCAAGATTGAGGACGCTGTCGCCCGTGGCTTCCACGAGCTGTACTGCGGTATAAAATTCGAATGGATCCGTTGTCACGCTCTGTTGTGCCGTATTCATGGGAACCTCTCTGATGTTATTTGCCGCTCGCGGCGGCATCGGCCGCTCCGGGATCGCGGCCGCCCGCTTCTCGCGCGCACAACGCCAGGGATTCGAGCAGCGCTCGCACACGCGACACGGATGGGATACGGTAATGCGCAGCCGAAGTTCGGTCCTGTTCCGCAACAAGAATGCACGCCGCATGCTCCGCGCCCGCGGCGGCGTGCAGCGCGGCGAAAGCGTCTTCGTCCGTGAGATCGTCGCCCATGTACACCGCCAGGGTGCGCACGGGCCACACGGACCCGAACCACCGCTCCAGAAGCCCCAGAACGGCCGTGCCTTTGTTGGTCTTCACGCGCGGGCGGATCTCCAGAACCTTCTTGCCCGGGGCCACCTGAAACGCGGACAGATTTCCGTGCGCCAGCCACCAGTCGAAAAACGCGGCCAGCAACTCGGGCGCGGCATCCGGCGCCGCCTGGCGGAAATGGATGCCGAGCGCGGTTTCCTTGTCCTCGATCAGCGCCCCCGGAAACTGCTGCGGCAGCCATGCGAGCGCGTATTTGTACCGGGTGACGCACTCGCTGTAACGCGCCGGGCCCTCGAGCGCCGCGCCATGGTCTCCGATCAGCTCTGTATTTTCAAGGCCGGGAAGAAAGCGTTCCAGTTCCGGCCTGGTGCGCCCGGAGAGCACGGCGGTGCGCACGCGGGCGCACGACTCCAGGGCCTTCAATGCGGGCAGCACGCCCTCGCCCGCCACGGCCAGATCCGGCGTTGGCGCTATGGGCGACAGGGTGCCGTCGTAGTCCAGCACAAGGGACAGAACCTTGTCCGATTCCAGCGCCGCGCGCACACGGTCAAGCAAGAGTTTTTCGTCAAGAAGACCCGGCATGCTTACACTTCCAACCCCGCAGATTTTAAGCCCGCGATTTCCGAGGCGGCTTTCAGGAACCCGTTGACCCAGTCAAAAACGGTATAGGAGCCGGCTTCATCGCGCGCGGCGCGGATCATGGCCTTTCTTTCATCCGGGGGCATGGCCACGGCCCGGTAAATGCTGTCCGCGAAGGAATCGCGCTCGAAGGGATTGCAGGGGATAGCGTTTTTGATGGAGCCTGCCGCGCCCGCGAACTCGCTCAACACCAGAATCCCTTTTTCGTCCACCTGCGCGGCGATGAATTCCTTGGCCACAAGGTTCATGCCGTCCACCAGGGGCGACACCACGGCCACATCCGCCATTCGATACATGGCCAGGATGTGCTCGAACGGCACCTTGCGGTGAAACGCCACCACGGGCGTCCAGTCATCCGATCCGAAACGGCTGTTGATGCGGTTCGTCAATTCCACAACTCGCGTTTTGATGGACTTATATTCGGATATTTCGCCTCTGCTCGGGGAACACACCTGCAGGAAAGTGAATTTCCCGCGCAGCTCCGGGCGCTTGTCGAACAGGATTTCCAGGGCTTCGAGCCGCTCTGGGATGCCTTTGGTGTAATCCAGCCGCTCCACGCCGCAGCCCACGATTCTGCCATCGAGCCGGTATCTGTCGCGGAGCTGTTTCATGAACTTCTTCACGCGCGCGGTGCGCGCGCCGCGCTCGATGTCGCGGACATCTATGCTGATGGGAAACGGCTCCACGCGCGGCATGGCCGCGGACCAGATCTGTTCACGTGTGAATGCGCGCTCCAGGCATTCCTGGAAATTGCGGCAGTAGCGCGGTATATGGAATCCCACGAGGTCGCTGGCGCAGATTCCGCGAAGCAGGGATTTATGGTCCGGGCAGATCTTGAAAATATCATGTTGCGGCCAGGGAATGTGCCAGAAGAACACGACCGTGAGTCCAGGCTTTTCCTTCTTGAGCATTTCAGGCAGGAGCATGAGATGATAATCATGAACCCACACCACATCCCTGTCCCCGGCTTCATCGAGAACGGCGCTGGCGAATTTGCGATTCACCCGCACATATGCTTTCCATTTGAAATTGTCGAAACGGACTTTGCTGACCAGGTTGTGCGCGAGCGGCCAGAGGCCCTCGTTGCAGTATCCTGAATAATAATTTGCAACCTCGTTTGCGGACAGCCACACGCGCTTGAGCGTGTATGACGGCTTGATTGGCGGAACCTTGATGCGGCTGCGGCTGTCCACGACATCCTTGTCCGCCCCGCCACTGCCCCATGCCACCCATGTGCCTCCCATTTCCTGCATCACCGGGTCCATGGCCGCGGTCACGCCGCCCGTGGGAATGGAGCACACAATATCGCCGTCCTCCGCGTGGCTGTGCGCATACGGCTCCCGGTTGGTCACAATCACAAGGTTGCGGCCCTTGAACCATTTCTTTGAAAAGTCTATTGTTTCTTGGTCGTTTTGTTCCATGAACACTCCCTGACCGGCGCTTCCTGGATTCTTTGACCGCCATGCTCCGGAATCATGCCATTTGCATCAGACGGTTTGCGGACAAATCGCTGAAAATGGGATTACAGCCTTTTGGGCTGTTTTGATCAAAAAATGGTTTCCGGGCAACGATTAATCCATGTTTTCAATATTATTATAACACTTTTCAATGAATTTGTCATTAAAACAGAGAAAAATGCCTTAAACAACAATCTAATTTCAAAATGCGATTCAATACAGCATCCCTGTGGCTGCAATCGGAAAAATATTTTGCGGCGTCAGTTTTTGGGAGCTGAAACTTTGCCGCAGTCTTTGCGCGGATGCCGCAGCAGAGGGTTGGTCCAATGTTCGATGAGGTCCGCGAACAGGTCCGCGCGGCGGCGCTCGCAATCGTTGACCGTGTAGCGGCGCCTGTCCCGGTACATGATGTACGGCGAGGACATGGCCGGGATGATCTGCTCAAGGGAAAACCCGTGAAATCCCTGCGCGCCCAGAGCCGCTCCCAGCGACAGGAACGATGTGAGGCGCAGAGCATCCTGGTATGACAGGCGGAAGGAGCGGCGGCCGTGGTCCAGCACCTGGTTCATGAGCCTGCGAAGGCGTGCGGCTTCGCCCGGAGGCAGTTCGTTGCGCGCGCGGGTTTCCTCATCCACAAGATGCTTGGCGAACCCGAGCACGCGCGCGGCGATCTCGTCCTCGGCGGTGTGAAACGGCACCAGGCTGGACACGGTGAAGAACCCGTGGCGCTCGATGCCGCGCCCGCACAGCGGTTCGAAGCGCACGCCAGCCCGGTCCGCGCGCGGCGGAAAAAGCTGCATCCGGTCCAGGCACAGGGAGAACGGCAAATGAAGGAACACGGACACGCGCATGGCCGCGCCCATGTTGCGCGGGGCCGCGGACAGATAGCCGAATCGAGGCGAGAACGCAAACTCGGTGTGACGCTCGAACAGAGCCAGGTCCGCGCGCGCCTCGCGCACGGCATGCACAGGGTTCGTCTCCTGGCCGTGGCTGACGAAGCACAGGTGATCTTCATCGTTGATCAGGATCATGCGGCCCGGCTCTTTGTGCAGGGCCAGGATGCTGTCCACGGCCAGAGCCTTGTGGAAATGGCGGCGCTCCAGAGCCAGGCGCTGCAGCGGCGACAGGCGCCATGTATGCAGCAGCCGGCGCGAGGCCGCGCCCGATTGCATGAGTATGTCCGATACATGCCTCTCAACCGCGGCCCTGTGTTGGGCACCCATGCGGGCCGGGAACAGGAACTCGGGAAAGTTTCTGCGAATCTGAATCCTCGTCTGAAGCCAGGGGTCCGTGGGATCGGCGTTCAGGTTGTTATTCCGCAGGAGACGCGCCACATGCTTTGCCTGGGCCGGGGCCACGCAGGATTCACCGCCTGGCTCCGCTTGGTCCGCATTCGCCAACTGTTCGAGTCGCGCGGACAGGGGTGCGACTTTTGATTTTCGCGGCCTCGCCGGGGGCTGGCCGGGATACAGGGGCTTGAGCCGTGCGGCGTCCGGTGACGCCGCCAGCAGGGACGCATAATTGAACAGCAGGGAGCCGAAGATGTGGCAGCAGTTGTCGCACCCGAGGCGGAATTCGCGCTCGAAAGCGCCCAAGTCCGTGCCGCACACGCGGCACGAGTCCGCAAATTCGATGGGCATGGTGGGATCGAGCATGGGGCCGGAAGCGGGCATGCTCAACCCATATCCGTGCAGCAGGCTTTCCACCTTGTGCAGGGCGGTGAAAATACCCAGTTCATCCGCACATGCGTCGCAGAATCCCACTTTCACGCCCTGCTCCGCGGTGTCCCGGGACAAGAAAAAAACAGCCTGGTTTTTATTGCATTTGCGGCACAACATACCATTCAAGTATAACCGCGCGGATCCGCGTTTTCAAACGCGCGAACGCGGGTTTCACAGTGTGTTTTCGCTGGGGAAACCAGAGGGAAACAGCGCCGGATCCGCGAAGGAAATCAGCGGGATTTGTTGAGACCCGCGTCGAGGTATTTATTGGCGAGTTTGTCGGCCGCAGCGTTGTGTTTGCGGCGGATGTCGTGGATTTCGAAGCAGTCAAATTTTGCGATTAGCGCGTCGGCATCGCGCTTGAGCGCGCGCAACTCGTCATCGCGGATTTTGTATTCACCGCGCACCTGGCGCGCCATGAGCTGGCTGTCCGTCATCACGGTGAGGCGGTGGCAACCGGGAAATTCTGCGGCGCGCGAAAGGGCCAGAAGCAGGCCCCGGTATTCGGCCCTGTTATTGGTGGACTCGCCCAGGAATTCCCCGGCTTCGAGCACGGTCTGGCCGTCGCAAAGGATCACGGCGGCGCAGGCCGCGGGTCCGGGATTGCCGCGGCACGCTCCGTCAATATACGCGGTGAGGCTGATGGGACCGGATTCGCTGGGCTGGGTCACACGCGCACGCCCGTGTCAGGATTCGATGTGCGCGCGCTCGGGCACGATGAGAATGCGGCTGCAATGCGGGCAGCGCACGATGCCTTCGTCTTCTTCGATGCGCATGAGCGTTGACTTGGACACTTCCACGAAACAGCCTTCGCACACGCCGTCGTTGAGCGTGGCCAGGGCCACGCCGTCGTTCTCGCGCTGCAGTTTCTGATAAAGAGCCAGAAGACTCTTGTCCTTGAACTCGTTGAACGCTTTGCGCTCCTGCTTGAGTTCCTCGACACGCTGGTTCAGCTCCTGCCGGGTGGCGTCGCGCGCGCCCATTTCCTGCTTGTACTGGGGCTCGAGTTCCGAGAGCTTTTCCTCGATTTCCATTTTCTTGATGTTCACGCTGTCCACCTTGACCATGAGGCGAACGAGCTCGTCTTCGTTTTTCTTGATGAGGTTGATGTATTGCTCGCGTTCTTTCTGGAGGTACTGCAGATCGCGCGGGTCGGTGTCTCCGTTGAACAGGCGGTCTTCGCAGTCCTTTTTCTTTTCCGTGTGTTTCATGTTCTCGGCCTTGATCTCTTCTGCGCGATCCACGATGGGCTGGATTTCCTTGTGCAGCTTCTCGTGCAGATCCTTGAGATCCAGATATTGCTTGTGGGTTTGCGAGTCCTCGGCTTCGAGTCTTTTGAGATGACGCATATTTTCCAGGATTTCGTTGTCAATCATCTGCAGCTTGAATAACTGGTTCAACTTATCTCTTAGCTCACTCATGCCTCTAATCCTTTAATCAGGAGTCCGGCGTAGGTTCCGCCTTGAAGAGAAGAAACGAAAGGTCTTCTAAAAGTGTAGTATATAGAAAAGCAAAAGGCGTGGCAAGGACGGGATTTTCAAAACAACCGCCGTGCGATTGAGCGCAGGCGCGCGCCATGCTACAATGAGAGAACAACGCTAGCGAGGAGCGCGCCATGCAGATTGCGGATTTCACACCCGACTCGTTCCACAACTTCCTTGCGGGCCTCGAGTCCGAACAGGCGAGTCACAGGCAGTCCTATTACCTGGCCACGCAGCGCGTGTTCTTCAACAGACAGCAGGCCACGAACCAGAATTTTTCCAAAGAGCTGCGCCGCGGGAGCGGAAGGGTACTGGACAGCG
>JAGUYV010000494.1 GCA_020061125.1 bacterium
ACACCGGATGTCTCGCCCCTTGCTCTCGGACACGAATTTCTGGATCAGCACATTCTGCTGCCCGGCCTGAAGGGTCTCGACGATGGCCTGCGCGATGTCCGCAGTCTCGGCCAGGATCACCCCCACGCCCTGGGTGCCTTCGAGCAACTTGATGATCACCGGCGCGCCGCCCGCCATTTCGATGGCCGGAAGCACGCTGCCGCGGTCCCGCACAAACGCGGTGGCGGGCATGCCCAGATCGTGACGGCTGAAAATCTGGGCCGCGCGCAGTTTGTCTCGCGACAGGTTGATGGACTGCGAGGTGTTGAGAGTGAACACGCCCATCTGTTCATAGTGGCGCACGACCGCGGTCCCGAAAAATGTGACGGACGCGCCGATGCGCGGGATCACTGCGTCGCATTTACGCAGCGGCTTGCCGTCATAAAGCAGCGCGGGCTTCTGCTTTTCGATGAAAATGGAAAAGCGCAGGGTGTCGAGCACGCGCACTTCGTGGCCGCGGTCACGGGCCGCCTGCTTGAGGCGCGAGGCGGTGTGGCCTCTGGCGTTGCGGGACAGGATGTAAATGCGCATTGCAGAACTCCGCGATGACCTTTTTGCCCGCCGCGCCGCGCCGGGATAACCGCAGGGGCCGCTTGAGACCCGGTTCTGGCTACATTATGCGGCGCGCGCCGGGCGTGTCAATCGCGGCCGGGCATTCGAAAAAACCGGTTCCCATTTGCCACGCCGCAGTTATAATGATCGCATCTTGAATGAAGGCGGTATCCCCGGATGAATCAGGCGTTGAAACACTTTGGTTGGGTCTGCGTTGCTGTTGTCATGACATTCCTGGCCGTGTCCGGCGCGCATGCCGCGAAAAAACCCCTGGACATCCGGTTTATCACATACAACATCTGCGCGCTGCCGGACCTTGTCACCGTGGAGCGGGATCTGGCGCCTGCTGAAAAGCGCATGCCCGTAATTGGAGAGAAGCTTAAAGCATACGAAATCATCGGCGTGCAGGAAGCCTTCATCCAGGAGCGGTTCCTCATGGAGCGCCGCCTGCAGGTGTATTATGCGGTGTACGGCGGCGCCACGGGCCGCGTGCGCACTCCGGGCAGCGGCGTGGCCATCTTCTCGAAATGGCGGCCCGTGAAATCCGTATATGAAAAGTGGGAACAGTCCAAAGGATACGACAGCTTGAGCGGCAAGGGCTTTGTCATGGCCACGATTCCCATCACGGACGGACTGGCCGTTGATGTGTACGACTTCCACGCCCAAGCCGGGAACCCCGAAATCCGCACCACGAATTACCATCAACTCGACACCGCCCTGCAGCGTTATTCCATCGGCACGGGCCGCCCCATCGTGGTCATGGGCGACTTCAACTGCGAGGTGGACGAGCCGGAATGCGACTGGTTCATCGCCAAGCATGGCCTGATTCATGCAGCGGGCGCAGGAGTAGACAAGAGCGCCATTGACCACATCTTTTTCAACGAGAACAATTCCGGCTGGAAAATCTCGGTTCTCAATGCCGGATTCGAATTCACCAAACCGTTTCATGGACAGAAGCTGTCGGACCACGACGCCTTCGCCGCCACCCTGCGATTCGAGAAAATCGCCAGGTAACTGCCGCAGGCGGCGGGATGTCCTTCTTCCGCATTCAAACCCGAGCGCATGCGCCTAAGCGCAAAAAGCCGCGCCCTTGAGGGCGCGGCTTCGGTTTTGCGCGGTTGGTGCGGCGCGGATCAGATGCCCGCGGGCTTGGGAGCCTTGATGCGCGGCGGCTTGACTTTCTCGTTCACCAGCTCCTTGGTGTTCACGGCGTTGAGCTGCTTGAACAGAAACTCGAACTTGTCCGCGAGCTGCGCGCGCAGTTTGGCCTTTGTTTCCTCGGGCGCGTTGTACAAATCGAGTTTTGTGGGACCCCAGGCTTTCTTGCGGGTTTTGTAATAGAACTGTTCCGGGGTCTGGCCTTCCTTTTTCTCGTTCGCGCAGTTTTCATCGAGCCACTTGTACATCTTGTCCTTGATGTCAGCGGGGAAGTCCGGGGATTCGAGCAGGATGTTCTGGAAGCCCGTGGCCAGGTGCACCTCGGAGGTCTTTGTGCGGGGGAAGTGATGGAAAGCGTCGTCGGGAAGAGTGCTGGCGCCATGCTGCACGCAGCCGGAGAGGCCGTATTTCTCGATGGCGAGAGTGGACAGCTTCTCGAGGGTGTCGAAGTCAATCTTGACATCCGCTACGGACCCGTCGGGCAGGGGCACGCCGCCGTGGGTTGTGCCGGTCTGCACGCTCAATTTGCTCAACCCGGCAAGCCCGGCGGGCAGGGAGTTCATATAGCCCTGCATGTAGGCGTCGA
Organism: bacterium; assembly: GCA_020061125.1. Taxonomy (GTDB): domain Bacteria; phylum UBP15; class UBA6099; order UBA6099; family DSWB01; genus DSWB01. The sequence continues at coordinate 2,336 of JAGUYV010000494.1, forward strand.
GCTCTTCGGCGGTGGTGTTCTGGTCGCCGATTTCGCCGATCTCGCCGCCCGTGGACACGGTCACGCCAGCAGGCTCGTTGGCGCGGATGAATTCGGTGAGGGCCGCGGCCACCTGGTAGTTGTCCCGCTGCTGCTCGTCAATGGTGGGGCGCGACAGATCCACCAGCGTGCTGGTGTCCAGATCAATGTTGAAGAACCCGGCTTCGATGGAGTCCTTGATGAGCTGTCGGATTTTGTCCACGGCGCCCATCTTGTCGGCCTTGAAGTCCTTGGCCGCGACCTGATAGTGGTCTCCCTGAATGAAGAGCGGGCCGCGGAACCCTTCCTTGATAGCCGCGGCCATGATGACCGGCGCCAGCTCCGCGGGCGGCTGGAAGGTGTAGCCCTGTTCACTCTTTGCGATCTCGAAGATCACGGCCAGGGTGCCGGTTTTGAGGCAGGTGGAGAAGATGGCGCGGCTCATGTCGTAGCTGAAACCGCGGATGTTGATGGCGGGCACGGAGATATTGGAATACTCCTTGCGGCCCGCGGCCATGTACAGGTCGTGGATGCTGGCCAGTGTGATGCCCAGGCTCTGGCCCGCCTCGCGGATGACCCAGCGCACGGCGTTCTTGACCACTTCGCTCGGGTTGAAGATGGCTTCCATCACCAGTTCGTCCATGGCGCCGCGCAGTGCGGCTTCATCCAGGACCTTGACATCGTCGGCCAGAATCTCCAACTTGCCCTGCAGGAAACTTTTCATTTCATTGGTGTCTTTGAACAAAGCAATCCCTCCTTTGTATGGGGCGGCGGGCGCGCACGCCCGCGTGTCGGTCTCCATTATATCTTACTTGGCGTGTGTTAGCCTTCAATGAAAATCGGGAAAAACAGGAGGCGCTTGCGCCTTCCCGGTTAATTTCATGAAATCATTCAGGTCAGCGACCCCTGGATGGTGAGGCGCGCCATGGCCATGCCCGCCTGCCGCAGGCTCTGGGGCCTGCCGGTGAGCATGCGGGAGGCGCACACGGCGTGCACGCACCCGAGCAGAGCCAGGGCCAGGCGCTCGGGATCTGTGTCCGCGCGCAGCGCGCCGTGCCCGATGGCTTCGAGCGCCATGGCTTTGAGTTCGGACTGCAGGCGCAGGGTGATAAGTTCGAGCTTTTCGGCCAGACGGCGGCTGCCCGCCACGAGATCTCCCTGAAACAGGAGCCGGTAATAACCCGGCCTGGCGTCCAGGAGATCGAACAGCGCCCGCAGAAACAGCGCGATGCGTTCGAGAGCCGCGCCGCGGGCCGGATCCGGAAGCAGATCGAGCACGGCGCGGCTGGCCTCGTCCAGCGCCGCGCCCACAAGCATCTCCATGCTGCGGTAATGCTTGAAAAGGGCCGCCCCGGATACCCCCGACTCGGCGGCGATGCGCGCGGTGGTCACGCCCCGTGAGCCATGCTCGGCCGCAATCCGCTCCACCGCGGCCCGAATCTCTTCCTTGCGCCCCATTCTGTTTCCTCATTTTCAATTAGTTAGTTATTACTTACTTACCATTTTATACAAAAAAAACCTCGAAAGCAAAGGGTTTTATAAACAAGCCAATAGGCGGCGGCGCATTTTCCCGTATTTTTTGCAATTTCCCGAACCGGCTCGCGGTATGATTTTCGATATTAAAAGCAACCGGGAAACAAGGGCGCGGGAACATCTGCCCGCTCGATCCCACATCATCCAGAGGGGGGATTCCATCGTGGCAACAAGCAAAAAGGCGCCGGCCAAGAAAAAAGCGGCGGCGAAAAAAGCGGCGCCCGCCGCAAAAAAGAAAGCCGCGGCCAAGACCCCGGCCGCGAAAAAAGCTCCGTCTTCCAAAAAACCCGCAGCCAAAAAACAGGCGGCCCAAAAACCCGCCCCAGCCCGCGTGAATGAAAAGGTCGCCGTGGTCACGGGCGCGTGCGGGTTCGCGGGCAGCCACATGACCGATCTGCTCGTGGAAAAAGGCTACCATGTGATCGCAACGGACCTGGACGGCGCGGACCGCAAATTCGTGAACCCGTCCGCGGAGTTCATTCCCGCGGACATCACCTCGCCCGAGTCCCTGCGCCCGCTGTTCGCCAAAAAACCCGCGCTCGTGTTCCACCCCGCGGCCGTGTTCGACTACGAAGCCCCGTGGGACCTGTGCGAACGGGTGAATGTCGGCGGCATGAAGAACATCTGCGAGGCGTCCCTGGACGCCGGGGTCAAACGGCTGCTGCTGTTCAGCACCGTCAGCGTGTACGGATACCCCAAACCCGAGGAGCTGCCAGTGCGCGAGGACAACGCCAAGCGCCCCGGCACCAACTACGAGCGCAGCAAGTGGATGCAGGAAGAAACCGCCGTGGAATACGCCTCGCGCGGCCTTCCCACCAGCATCGTGCGCCCCGCACCCCTGTACGGCCCGCGCAATGTCTACGGCATGGCCACCATCCTGTTTCTGATGGCCAAGTTCCCCATCCTGCCCTTCCCCGTGAACCTGGACAACCGCATGGTGGGCGTGAATGTGCGCGATGTGTGCCGCGCCGCCCTGTTCCTGGTTGACAAAAAGAAAGCCATCGGCGAAGCCTACAATGTGATTGACAATTCGAGCTACACCATGCGCGAGTTCGCCGAGCATGTCTGCCCCCTTCTGGGCGTCAAGATTCTGCCCATCTTCATCCCGCGCGAGCTGTTCTTCCTGTTCGGCAACCAGGTCGCAGACATCTCGCGCTCGGTCGGCAAGATCTTCCACACCCGCCCGTTCGTGGAAAAGGACATGGTCTATTACCTCAAGGCCATCTACTCGTTCAGCAACGACAAGCTGCGCTCGCTCGGCTTCGAGTTCGAGTACCCGGACCTTCTCGAGGGCCTGACCGAGACCATTCAGTGGTACAGGGAAAACCACTACCTGGACCGCCGCGAACTGTGGACCAAGGTGTTCGAGCGCGTGTAAGCGTGCGCCGCACAAGTCCCCGCAAGGCAAATCCGGCCCGCCGCGCATCACCCGCGCGGCGGGCTTTTTCATATATCCACTCCGGAACCGTTGTATTATAATGGGTGTATCAGAACGCCCGGAGCCAGGCTGCCTTCATGACCCATCCCATCGCCAAGCACAAGATCCTTTCGTGCTACCATGAAATCCGCGGGCTGCAGCGTGGAGACATGCCCTCCCCGCGCACGGTGGAGCTGTTCGTAACTTCCGCATGCAATCACAACTGCATCGGCTGCCACACGCGCGAGTTGCGAAACGGCCGCGCCGCGCACCTGGACATCGCCCGCGCCGAGGCGCTTCTGGCCGAATGGCGCGCCCTGGGCGTCGAGGGTCTGGAGATCTCCGGAATCGGTGAACCCCTGCTCTACCCGCATCTGGAGCGCCTGCTCGCCTCGGCGCACGCGCTCGGGTTCCGCTCCGGGCTGCTCACCAACGGCTCCCTGCTGCACACC
>JAGUYV010000247.1 GCA_020061125.1 bacterium
CTGGCGCGACGAGGGAGAGGGCGGCCTCTGGTTCCTGCCCGGCGGGGACCGTAAGTCCCTGTATCTGGACAAGAAGCAGGAACAGCTCATCCTCACCGTGGCCGCGGCAGCGCCTCGCACCATCGTAGTTCTCGAGGGCGGCAGCGCATTCATCATGGAAAACTGGATCGAGGCCGCGCACGCCGCGCTCATGGCCTGGTATCCCGGCATGATGGGCGGCCTGGCCATCGGCAGAGTTCTTTTCGGAGACGCATCGCCCGGAGGCCGCCTGCCTCTCACCATACCCCGCAGCCCCTCTCATCTGCCGGAATTCGAGAACAGCGCGCGCCGCGTGCGCTACGATTTTTTTCACGGCTACAAGCTGCTGGACAGCCGTTGCCGCGAGCCGCGTTTCGCCTTCGGCCACGGCCTCGGCTACACCTCGTTCGAGTTCGCCAATCTGCAACTCGACAAAAAAGAGTACCGGCCGGATGAACCGATCGGGTTCTCGCTCGATGTCATCAACACCGGCGCGCGCGCCGGAGACGCCGTGCCGCAGATTTACATCGGCTACCGCGGCTCCAAGGTCGAGCGCCCCCTGCGCGAACTCAAGGCCTTTACACGCATCACCCTGCAGCCCGGCGAGACGCGCACCCTGCGCTTTACTCTTGAGCCGCGCGATCTTGCGTATTACAACACGGACCAAAAACGCTGGCACATCGAGGAAATCGTGTACCAGGTGTTTGCGGGCGCTTCCTCGCGAGAAGCGGATCTGCCTCTGCGGGACAAATTCCGCATCATGGGCGAATAAGGCCCGAATCCATGATTTTCGATTGAATGATTCAGCGGCGAGCCGCGTGAACGCGAATCGTGTCCGCGGCTACGCCTTTTCTGCGAAAACGGTGAGCTGGCCCGGGTAAATGCCGCCGCCGTGCGCGCGCAGCATGCGCCAGCCCGTTGCTTCGAGGAGTTGCCGGACGGAGTGAAAATTGAAAACGCACAGATGCGTGGGCGGTTTCCAGCCGATCCAGTTTTCACGGCCGATAAGCGCGGCCGGGCTGCCCGCGTTGGGCGTTGTGAGAGCGAGGAGGGCGCCCGGAGCGGCCAGGTCCGCGATGCGCCGCATGGCTTCCGCGGGCCGCGCAAAATGTTCGAGCACATCCCACAGGGTCACGGCGTGAAACGCGGCCGCGGGCAGTTCCGCGCCGACGATGTCCGCGTGAAGAACGCGCAGGCCGAGCCTCTCACGGCAGAATGAGGCCGCAGCGCCCGACGGCTCCACCCCCACGGCGTCCCAGCCGCGTGTCTGCATCTCCATGACAAAGCCACCGTAGGCCGACCCGATGTCGAGAACCGGGCCGGGCGGCTGCCGGAATTCCTCCACGGCGTCGGCCAGGCGCTCCATGTATTGCAGGGTCAGGGCAAGTTCCTGTACGGGATCGGGCGACGCGAATCCTTCGAGTACGCGATACTCTTGCGTGAAGTAAACATCCTCATAGAACCCGTTGAGAGAACCCGGGGACGGGGTGGGGTCCAGGAATACGAGTCCGCAGTCCGTGCAGGTGGAAAAGTGCGCGGTTCCGCCCCCGATCATGGGCGCGGACAGGCGCGGCGACTTGCGTTCCGACGAACACAGAGGGCAGACGGGGACGGGTTCGAATTCGAGTCGAAAGGCGGGACCGGACATGGACGCCATTGTACCCGCGCGGGGCCTGGCGGGCAAGAGTGCGGACGGGCCTACTTCAAAAGCTCGCGTTCGAGAAGCATTTCGAGCGCACTCTCCATACGGTGCGCCCAGAGATGTTCGCGCGCGATGCGCGCGCGCGCGGCTTCGATGATGCGGCTGCGCTCATGCGGGTTCCCGGCGTAAAACCTGATTTTTTCCGCGCAGTCCCGCGCGTCCGTGAACACGGCAATTTCATTGTCCGGGAAATGATCGTGAATGTGTCTGCGGTCGTCCTGGAGCAGGAACCCGCCCGCGTACGGGATTTCCCACACGCGGTCGCTCACGGCCCAGTGATCGCGCGCTGTGACATCGCAGTTGGTCAGCGCGGTGAGGTTCACGCGTGTGCGCCGGATCATGTCCCGGTACTGCTCGGGCGCCATGCCCGGTTCCACGAGCCTGAACGCCATGTCCGGCAGCAGCGCGGCCAGGGTGTCGAAGAATGCGCGCCGCCATGGCGTCCAGAATCCAAAGAACGAGAAATCCAGAGCCTGTTGATCGTGTGGCAGTGGCGACCCCATCATGTCCGGGCGTGCGCCCGTGGGCAGATAGGCGGCGCGCACGCCTTCGGCTTCGTACACATGCAGGTATTGCGCGGATTGCGTGAGGTACAGATCCGCGGCGCGGGCGGTTTCCATGATCAGGGCGCGCTGTTGCGGATCCGCAAAGTACATGGGGTCTTCCATGTTCCACACCAGCAGGGGCGCGCCTGTTTTGCTCCGCAGGCCGCGCATGAGCGTGAGCGTGTCCGGCCAGCGCATGAGGTTGGCGGAAAACACGAACAGCAGGCGCGGCTCGAACGCGAGCATGGCCTCGGTACCGGGAAAGTCGAAGATGGTTTTCACGCATGCGCCCGCTGGCTCGAAGGTCTGGGCCACGGCGTCCGCGTACCGGTCGTTGGCCGACACGATGATTCGGAAGTCTTTAGGTCTGACCGGGCCGAAAGCCTGCGCGCGCACGGCGTTGAGCGGGTCGCCAGAACAGGGCGCGGCGGACACGGCCGCATGGATCACGGAAAGGCACTCGTGGAAAACCGCGGGCATGCGCTCCGCGGCCTGCATGAACACGATCACATTCTTCGCGGCGTCTGTGCGCACAGGACCGGCCTCGAACTCTGCCCGGATGCTGTCCGGCGCGCCGGTAATGACGCGCACGCCCGGCGCGCACAAAATGTCGTGCAGGGGCACGGTTTCGAGCACGGCTTTGAAAAACGCGGTGTCCGGCTCCACCACGCACAGGGGGCAGTGGAACATGCGTTCACGCATGGCGCGCACGCCGTGCCACAGGCCGGGGCCGAGCCACACGATCCATTTTCCGAATGCGGGTGCGCACGAGAACGCAAACTTGCGGGCTTCGGATTCGGGATCGAACGCGCTGTGCATGTGCGTGGTGCGGCCGTCCGGATCCGCATAGCGCGCGGTGAACGCCCCGGAGCGCGCGGGATAAATGTCCACGCCGCATGGGATATCACCGGCGCGCAGCACGGCATGGGCCGCGGCCGGGGAAGTGGCGCGCAGCGCCGCCAGGTTCTTTTCGAAGATCGTTGCGCTCATGCGAATTCACGGGCCGCGCCTTTGCGCGGCGCCGTTGTCATCATAACGCATACTGGGGAATCCATGGAAGATTGCGAGGATCAGGCCTTGCCGTCCAGTACATCGCGCACCGTGCGCACGAGCATGTCGTAGGAAAATGGTTTCTGAACGAACGCGCGCACGCCCTCGGCCATTATTGAACTCGCCTTGCCTTCGATGCTGTATCCGGAACACAGGATAAATTTCACATTGGGCGCGGTTTCGCGCATGGCGCGGAAGGTTTCCGCACCGTCCATGCCCGGCATGATCATGTCGCACACCACGAGACTGATGTCCGCGGTGCGCGTTTTAAAAATATCGAGCGCATCGGCGCCGCTCGACGCCTTGATGATTTTGTATCCGGCGTGGGCCAGGGCCGCTGCGGTCATGTTCAGCACCGAAGGCTCGTCGTCAACCACGAGAATGGTTTCGGAACCCTTGGGGGATGGACGCACTGGACCTGGAATTGCTTCTTCGATCCGGCCGCCGTCCACGGGCAGATACAGGGTGACCGTGGCGCCATGTCCGGGTTTGCTTTGGATTGTGAGGTGTCCGCCGTGGGATTTCATGATGCCGTGCGTGGTGGACAGCCCAAGTCCCGTGCCTTTGCCAAGGCCCTTGGTGGTGAAGAATGGTTCGCAGACCCGTGACACGATGTCAGGGGCCATGCCCACGCCCGTGTCCGTAATGCTGATGGCGCAGAATGCTCCGGGTGAAGAATCCGGGTGGGGCGCGCAGTCCTGTTCCGTGAGCACGACCCTGTCGCAGGTCACGGTGAGCGACCCGCCGTCTGGCATGGCGTCCATGGCGTTTGTGCAGATGTTCAGAAGCGCCTGCTGCAGTTGCGTGACATCCGCGCGCACCACGGGGTCCGCGTTGATCACGGTCTGCATGCGGATGTTGCGGTTCAAGCTCCGGTCCAGAATGTCCATGAGTTCGTTCACGGCCGTGCTGATGAGGATGTTCTGGACATTGACTTTTTCCTTGCGCGCGAAGGTCAGCAGCTTCATGGTGAGATTGCGCGCGCGCTCCGTGGCCAGAAGGATATCTTTGAAATACTGGTGGAATCGGGTGCCTTTGTCCGCGTAAATCAGGCCCAGGTCGGCGTTGGCCATGATTACGGTGAGCATGTTGTTGAAATCGTGCGCGATGCCGCCCGCGAGTTGCCCAACGGCTTCCATCTTCTGCATTTGCAGAAGCTGGTCCTGGAGTTCGTTTTTTTCGGCTTCGGCCTGCACCCGCTCCGTGACATCCCTTGCGATACATTCGATGGACGCCATGTCCCCGCTTTCGTTCATGATGGGGAAGACCAGGGCTTCGAGATAAACGATGGAATCGTCTTTGTGCAGAATGCGCAGATTCAAGGGTTTGGGTGCGCCTTTGGTTCCCATGCTTCGAATAAGGACATCCGCAAAAGTTCTTTGGTCGTCGGGATGCATTCTGGAAATGAGGAATCCAGACTGGCCCGCGATTTCATCCGGGGAATACCCGGCGATGGCCTCGATGGCCGGGTTCACATACTCGACGCCCGCGGACGGGGACCAGCGCAGAATCACATCGGGCGCGGTTTCGAAAAGGCGGCGGAATTTTTCCTCGCTCCGCCGCAGAGCGGCTTCGGCCTGCGCCCTTTGAGCGATCATGGAGTTGAAATCGCGTGCCAGAGTGCGCACCTCGCGGCTGCCCATGGTTTCGGGCGCGCGTTGCGAGAGATCGCCCGAGGCGGCGGTGCGCGCGGCATGGGCCAGGGCCTGGATGGGCCGTGCGATGGGATAGGCCACGGCGAATCCCAGCAGCAGGCCCGATGCTAGGAACGAGCACACGATCATGATGATGGCGGTGTGCGCCTGACGGCGCGTTTCGGCAAATTCGCGGTTCGAGTAGCCGAGGCGGATCACGCCCGCCTTGCGCCCTTCGTGAACCAGGGGAATGGCGATGTCCAGAACGGGCGCTCCGTCCC
>JAGUYV010000229.1 GCA_020061125.1 bacterium
GCCGTGGTCATCGTGTCCTACAAAACCCGCGATCTCCTCGACAAATGCCTGGACTCGGTCATGAACCGCCCGTGCGCGCTTTCGCTCCAGGTCATCGTGGTGGACAACAATTCCGGCGACGGCACCGCGGAGATGGTGCGCGAAAAATACCCCGGCGCGACCCTGATCGCCAACGAGCAGAACACAGGCTACAGCGTGGCCAACAACCAGGGCATCCGCGCGTCGCGCGCGCGCCATGTGCTGCTGCTGAACCCGGACACCGAGAGCAACCCGGCCGCGCTCGAAGCCATGGTGAATTTTCTGGACCGGCACGAGACCGCGGGCGCGGCGGGCGTGCAGTTGCTGAACAGCGATGGCTCCCTCCAGGAGTCCCATTTCCGGTTCCCGGTGCCCATGTCGCGGCGCATCGAGTCCGCGCCGTGGTATCCCGCGCTGTCGCAGCGGCTTTTGAACCTCACGCCGCCGGGTCCGCCCATCCGCGAGCAGGGCGCGCTGCGCGTGGACATCATCAAGGGCGCGTGCCTCATGTGCCGCGGCGAGGCCCTGGAGCGCGTAGGCCTGCTCGACGAAAATTCGTTCCTGTATGCGGACGACATTGACTGGTGCATGCGCGCGCGCCGCGCGGGTTGGGACGCGTATCTGCTCACGGACCACACCATCCTGCACCACGGCTGGGCCAGCACAAGCCAGGAAACCTACCTCACCATCACTTCCTCGCGCCGCAGCGCCCTGCTCCTGTACCGCAAGCACTACCCCGCCCTTTTCGTCGCCGTCTGGACCCTGTTTATTTTCCTGGAAATTCTATATAAGTATCTGTTGAACGGACTGCGCGTGAAGACCGGGCGCGCGAACCGCCCGGCCCGCGAGAAGTTCATGGCGTATCGAGATCTCTTCAACGAACTCATTCTGAAACGAGCACAGCCCGGCGGAACCCATGGCCGAAAGCCCGATTAAAAAAATCCTCATCATCAAAACCAGCGCCCTGGGCGATATCGTGCGCACCTTCCCGGCCATCGTATTCGTGCGCAAGAAATTCCCTAATGCGCACATCGCGTTCATGGTGGCCGAGCCGTTCGTGGAGCTGCTCGAACCGTGCCCGCACATTGACGAAATCATCCCCTACAAGAAACGCCGCAACCTCGAGGATGTGACCGGTTTCCTGCGGTTCGCCATGAGCCTGCGCCGCCGCGGGTTCGACATGGCGCTGAACCTGCAGAACACGCGCCGGTTCGACTGGCTCGCGCGCGTCACCGGCGCGCCCTTCCGCTCCGAGATGATCGAGCTGGATCGCCCCATGGACGGCGTCGAAGGGGTCTTCGAAATCCTGCGCACCGCCGGGCTGGACCCCCAGCGCCGCATCTACGAGTTCTGGTTCTCGCCCGACGACCACCTGTTCGCGCAACACTTCCTGATGGACGCCGAAGTCCTCGGCCACCACACGCTCATCGGCATCAACCCCGCGGGCGGGTGGGACACCAAGCAGTGGCCGCTCGACAACTACGCGCGGCTCGTGGACAAGCTCGCCGCAGCCCTGCCCGAAGCCCGATTCATAGTGTTCGGCAGCCCCGAGGAAGCCCCGCGCGCCCTGGAAATCGCGTCCCTGTGCCGCCCTCCGGTCATCATCGCCGCGGGCAAGACCACGATCCGCCAGGCCGCGCGCCTCATCCGCGAGTGCTCCGCCTTCGTGTCCAACGACAGCGGCCTCATGCATGTCGCCGCCATCCAGGACATCCCCACAGTGGCCATCTTCGGACCCACCAACCCCGCATACCACGGTCCCTGCCGCGAAGGCAACATCGCGCTCTACAAAGGCGTGGACTGCTCCCCGTGCTACAAGCCCGAGTGCACCCTCGATATGGAACACAACTTCTGCATCAACTCCATCACCGTGGATGAAGCGTTCAAAGCCGTCAGGCAGGTGATGCGCTGATGCCGCACAGCAACCCCGCGCCCGTGGACATAAGCATCATCACCGTGAATTACAAAATGAAGGATCTGATCGAGGCGTGCTATGCGTCCATCGAGCGCGCGGCCCCCGCCCTCTCTTATGAACTCATCCTCGTGGACAACAACTCCGGGGACGGCTCCGCGGAGCATTTTCAATCCCGGCCGGGCGTGACCGTGATCGCGAACGCGGACAACGCGGGATTCGCGCGCGCGTGCAATCAGGGCGCGGCCGCGGCGCGCGGCCAACTGCTGCTTTTTCTGAACCCCGACACCGAACTCCCGCCCGGTTCCCTCGAGGCCATGGCCGCGTTTCTGCGCGCCAACCCCGGCGCGGGCGTGTGCGGCCCGGAAACGCGCAACACCGACGGATCCATCGAGCCGAGCGTGTACCGCCTGCCCACGCTCAAGCGCACCGCCATAGACTGCCTGTGGCTGAACAAGGTCTTCGGCGGCTACGAAGTGCGCGACTACGAATCGCTCAAAGGCAACCCCAAAGTGGAAGTCATCTGCGGCGCGTGCTTCATGATCAAGAAAGACCTCTTCGGCCGCCTGGGCGGGTTCGACGAAGCCCTGTGGATGTACGGCGAGGATGTGGAGCTGTGCTACCGGGTGCGGCGCGACGGGTCTTCGTGCCACTATCTGGACGGCGTGCGCATCATCCACAAGCGCGGCGAGCGCCACCTGCAGGAAGACGCGTTCCACGACATGGAGCGCATCGCATACAGCCATTACAAATGGATCTTCCATTACTACGAAAAGCACTGCGCGGCCCCGGCGCGAAGCGCGCTGCGCATGCTCATGTGGGTGAATGTGTACCCCAAGCTGGCGGCGC
>JAGUYV010000204.1 GCA_020061125.1 bacterium
CCGCACTGCGCGCCGGTCCCGGACCGCGCCACGGCCGCGCCGGGATACATGCTCATACTGCGGGATCTGCTCGGCCGGGGGGCGCGCGCAGTCATCACAACCATGCAACGGCCCGGGCAGGCCGCCGCGGAACAGGTTCTGATCCGGTTCTACGCGGAAATGCGCGCGGGCGCGCCCCCGGCCCAGGCTCTGCGCGCCTCACAGATGCGAATGCTCAACGACCCGCAGTTCGCGGATCCCGCCCACTGGGCGCCGTTCTTTTATTCGGGAATTCCCTGAATATCAGTCCCCGGAATCGTCACCTGAATCCGGGTTGGCCGGGGGTTCCGGGACCGCGCCAGCGTCCTTGGAAGAAAATTTGACGGACGATTTGGCGGTGTTGCCGGATGAAGAGGATTTTTCGCCTGATTGGGATTTCTGTTCCGGCGAGGCCGGGGGCTTGACTCCGGCGAGCAGGTCTTCGAGCGCTTTGACCCGGCTGTTGGAATACCCCGCCACGAATCCGATGGCTTCCTTGAGCACCTGTTCCGAGACCATGGTCTGGGGCATTTTCACGGCGTACTGGATGAAGTACTGGTTGTCCTGCAGGAAAATGGAATAGCTGCCGGGGTTGGTGTCGTAGCTGTTCTCGTCCAGAAGCTGCATCAGGAACACGCTGTTGACTTTCTCCGTGGACATGAGCGTGGTGCCGACCACGAGAAGGGACGCCTCGGGGTTTTCGTTGGTGGCGGTGATGACCACCTCCCAGCCGAAGTCCCAGCCCGGCCGCGCATACAGAACTTTCCACATGCCGGTGTCCAGTTTTTCTAGGAACTTGTAGCCCGGCTCGTTGTAGTCGGAAAGGATTTTCTGGATGGAATCGTTGTTGAGGGATTCCGCGGCGCGCGCAACGCCGGTGAAGCCAATGATCCCCGCAAGAATCAGCGCAAACAACCCGTGCAAAACCGCCCTGTGAGCATGTCTATTCATCATGCCCGCATACTATCCCGAAAAATTCCCGGTGTCAATCTCGGTTGCGAATTCAAACACGGCGCACGCGCATTGAAGTTTCCGCGCCCGCATTCCTATACTTATATGGGACCGCGCATGGAAAAATTTGTGGTAGACGACATGGAAGTGCTGTTCGACCACGGGGGCCGCAGCGACTGGGGCAAGTACACCTTTCCCGTGTTCTACGGCCTTCCGGTGATCGTGCGGTGGCGGCGGCACGAGTTCCACTTCAATCTCCTGGGCCAGGTGCGGCGCATCATGAGCCGGGCGCGCTACTGGCCCAACGCCCAGGAAACCCTCAAGCGCACCATCGCCAACGACTGGATTTTCATGTCCACCTTCGGGTACGAGAGCAGCTTTTCGCTCATGAAAAGCCACTATGTGCCCATGACCTCGTATCACGACCCGGCCCTGTTCCTCAAGGAGGAGCGGCCCCTGGACAGCCCGTATGTGGCCCAGGCCCTCGAGACCTTCGACGAACTCGTGGCGCATGCCGGGGAACTGGCGCGCAATGGAGCGCCCCCGCGCGCCGCGGCCTTCCTCGAAAAAGTGTCCGGCTTCGGCCGCTCCGCTCTGGACGCCCAGCGCCGCCGCCTGCACGCCATCAACGGCGGCCACCTCACCGTGCTGCCGCCAGACACTATTGATGTGGAATACGAAATCATTCCGTTGCAAATCAGCGATGGCTGCACCGGCGGATGCGCGTTCTGCAAATTCAACGACGGCATCGGATTCCGCGTGCGCAGCCCCGAAAACATCAAAACCCAGGTCTCGGAACTCAAGTCGTTCTTCGGCGAGGATCTGATCAACTACAACGCCGTGGTTCTGGGGCAGAACGACGCGCTGGCCGCGGGCGCGCACGCCATTGATTTCGCCGCGCGCCTGGCCTACGAGGAATTGCGCGTCGCTGATTCGTATCACGACGGCAGTTTTCTCTACATGTTCGGCGGCGCGCACACGCTCCTGGACGCGGACGACGAGCTGTTCGAGGCCATGGACAATCTGCCGTTCGGCAATATTTTCATCAATGTGGGGCTGGAGTCGCCGCACGAGGACACGCTCCAGTTGCTGGGCAAGCCGCAGAGCGCGGCGGATGTGCGCCGAGCGTTCGAGAAAATCCGCCACGCGAACAGGGATTTCAACAAACTGAACATTTCATGCAACTTCGTGGTGGGAGACGACCTGCCCCGCGCGCATGTGGACGCGGTGCGGGATCTGCTGTCGAGCGCGGACACGCGCATGACCAAAGGCTGCGCCTATATTTCCCCGCTGGAAAACGCGGCTTCGCCGCGCCTCACGCGCAACGATTTCACGAGCATCAAGCTCGCCGCCAAAATGCCGGTCTTCCTCTATCTTGTGCAGCGGCTTTAACAATGGATTGCGAATAGCGGTCCGGGGCTGTTGAAATTCCTTTAACCTGGCAACAACGCAAGATATATAAAATTCGTTGCGCCCGGACAGGCGCGTATTGCCTTGCGTCAATTGGGAGCGGCGGGGTGCGGTGACCCCGCCCTACAGACTTACCGTTGCTTTTCAGCCTCATTCGAGAGGGGCCTGCATTCTGCGTTAATGGCAAATAATCTGCTGCCTCAATTGTGCGCAACCCTGTTGGTGTACAGGATGCGCTCCCCAAAAAACAAAATCTTGTCTATTGTGCGATTCCCCACACAAGGCGCAGACGACGCAATAAAACGGTCCCTCCAATAGACTCCGTCTTGTAGGGCGGGGGCGCCGAACTCCGCCATGATTTTTAGCGCACAGCAATGCCGATCCGCAAATATTACGATCCGCTTCACGGGTTTTGTAGGGCGGGGTCACCGCACCCCGCCGCTCCAAAGCAATGCGAGGCGGAATGCCGCTGCCCGGACAAGACGCATCTGACATTCCTTTGGTTGCAGGGTTGATCCCTCTCGCATAATGCAAGCACGGCTTTTTTGGGGCAACAGCCTTTCAGTCCCCATGTTTCGCTACCCTGCGACGGAACGAGCCAACTTGTGGAAAAGTGGAAACCGTTGCACGCAGAGCATGCCCGTTGTTACGGCAGCGGTCCGGGGCTATGATTCCCGGTCCAGGGTTTCGATCAGGTCAATGACCAGGGAACTCCAGCCGAAGTGCCCGGCGCCGTGGCCCTGGCTCGTGAACGGGTCGTAATACTCGCGGAACCCGCTGCGGTCCACCATGGCGATGGTGCGCAGGGCCAGCTCGCGCGCCATGTCCTGCCGCCCGTACCGGCGCAAACCCTCCACCATGAGCCAGTTGGTGTTCACCCACACGGTGCCGCGCCAGTATTGCACCTGGTCGAACGCCGGATGCTTGATGTCAACGGTGGGAACCGGATATTCGGTCCAGAATGTGCCGGGATCGGACAGATGCGCGATGAGGCGTTCGGCCCGGTCCGGGGCCGCGATGCCCGCATACAGAGGCAGGAGCGAAAACGGGGTCAGAGCCTTGAGCATGCGCTCACCGCGGCCTTCGAGGCAGTAATACGCGCCCGTGGCCGGGTCGTACATCTTGGTGTTGATGGCCTGCGCGGTGTCTTCCGAGCGCAACTCGTATTTTTCCCGCAGGCCGCCGTCGCCCAGTTCCCCGGCGATCCGCGCCAGGGTGGCGGTGTTGCGGCAGTAGTAGCAGTTCATGTCAATGGCTTCCACATCGAATAGGGACACGCGGCGCATGCGCTCGCTCCGGTACCCGGACACGAAGTTGAAGAGCATGATGAGCTTTGTTTTGGGGATGTTGAATTTCCAGCGTTTGAATTTCGCGGGGTCCACGCCGAAGATGGTGTCCCAACGCGGCGAGTTGTCTATGCCGGTTTCCCAGGGGTGATACACGCTGATGAGGGCGTCGCCGTCCGGGTCGCGGTCCACGCTCAACCAGTCGTGATACCGGCACAGGGGCTGGAACATTTCTTCGAGGAACGCCCTGTCGCCGGTGATTTCATAGATGCCCCAGACCGCGTCGGCCAGGATGGGGGGCTGGGTGATGCCGCTGGTGTCGCGGCCGGTGAAGTGCTCGAAGCGGCGGTAGAAAGGCCGCAGGTGCACCATGTTGGGGATGCGCCCGTCGGGCCACTGGCCGCTGACAAGGGAGCGCAGCTCGTTTTTGGCGAAATCCGGGTCGAACCAGCGCAGGGCCATGACATGGAAACACGAGTCCCACAGCCACTGGCCCTGATACATGATGTCGTCGGGGCAAGTGAAATGGTAGTCTTTGCCGTTCTTGCGCAGTGTGCGCCGGTTGCGGTGGAGCAATCGTTCGGCGCCCTGGCGCACGCGATTCATGGCGGATTTGTCCATGGGTCAGTCGCAGGTCCTTTCACTGATGAGAGCGCTCACGCGCCGGCTCACCTCGCGCGCCACGGCCGCGGGACGCTGCGCGCCTTTGATGCGTACGAAAAACGGATCGTCCATGGCGTCGAAAATGGCCGCGACCCGTTCGAGAAACTCGAGTTTTTCATACCCGGCGTTCGCGCCGCCGCGTTTTTTGTTGATGCGCGCGATGCCCGCGCGGGGCGTTATGCGGATATAGAACACGGCGTCGGGACGCGGGAACCGGTGGGTTTTCTCATTGAGCCGCCGCAGGGCCGCAGGGTCCGCGCCCAGCGCGCCCTGATAAGCGATGGTGGAAAAATAGTAGCGATCGCAGATCACGATGGCGCCGCGCCGCAGGGCCGGGCGGATGACCTGGCGCACATGCTCGCGCCGATCCTGCACGAAAATCCCGATTTCCTGGTCCAGGGAGGTTCCGGAGCGGCCTTTGGCGGCGATGTCCCGGATTTTACGGCCCCATGGCCCGTCCGTTGGTTCGCGGGTCAGCACGGCATCCCAGCCCCGGGCCTCGAGATCATGGAACAGACGCGCGGCCTGGGTACTCTTGCCGGACCCGTCTATGCCTTCAAAAACGATAAAAAGACCTTTATCAATGCGTTTTTTCTGATTATCCGTCGTTTTCATAATGCCTCCGGCGCGTTGATATTTTACGGCATAATGCGCGCCCCGGCAAGAATCCCGCAGAGGTCCCGCGAGGCCCCTTGCGCGAACCCGCGGGAACTTGTATATTTTCCGCCTGTCTAAATGAAGTAGCGCATGTCAATTTGTTTCTATATTCTGGATAATAGAAAATAGATACAAAACATTACTTTGAAGCGGAAACGAGTCATGGCAACACAACAACCCAATGGAAAATCGGCGAAGCCGAACGGGGCAGGCAAGCCCGCTGCAAAGGCCAAGTCCGCAACCGGCAAAATTACGCGCAATAAAAAGCGCGGCAGCATGGGCTGCATGACCTGCCTGGCGGTTATGAGCGTGATCGTGGTCGCGGGCATCGTGGCGGCTCTGTGGGGCACAGCCTGGGGCGTTATGAAAGTCTCGAAAATGACCCAGGACCTGCCCAATGAAATCTCCCTGTTCCCCCTGGAGCACACCAGCTACATGTACGCGTCGGACGGCATGTTTCTCAAGGAACTGCACGGCGACGAGAACCGCGAGTACGCGAACATCAACGAACTGCCCGCGTCGCTGCAGCAGGCGGTCATAGCCATCGAGGACGAGCGCTACTACAAGCACAACGGCGTGGACATCGAGGGCGTGGGCCGCGCGTTCCGTGACTTCTTCGCTTCGCGCACCTTCTCCGGCGGCGGCGCCAGCACCATCACCATGCAGACCGCCAAGAACATCTTCCTGTCCCGCGAACAGACCTGGGACCGCAAAATCAAGCAGGCCCTGCTCGCCATGGACCTGGAGAAGAAATATTCCAAGCAGGAAATCCTGGAGTATTACCTGAACCTGAACTACTTCGGCGAGGGCGCGTACGGAGCGTCCAAAGCCGCCGAAGTGTATTATGGAAAAGACATCCGGAAACAGCGGCTGACCGTGGCGGAGTCGGCCATGCTCGCGGCCGTGCTCAAGGGGCCGGGCCTGTATTCCCCGTTCCGCAACCCGGACGCGGCCCTGCGCCGCCGCAACGCCGTGGTCCAGAAAATGCACGAACTGGGCTACATTTCCACGGGCGAATATCAGGAGGCCATCAACGAACCCCTGCCCCGCCGCCGCCATCACCGCGGCAGCCGGTTCATGTACTATGTAACCTTCGCCCAGGCGCAGCTCACGGACAAAAAAGGGCCGTTCAAGTATTCCAACAAGGAAATCAACACCGAGGGCATGCGCATCTATGTGGCCATGGATCCCAAGCTGCAGTTTTTCGCCGAGCGCACGGTGCGCGGCGGCGTGGTGGCCGCCAACCTGTTCCTGGCCCCGGGCCGCTCGGGCGCGGACGCCGCTCTGCTGGCCTATGCGCGCTCCACGGATGTGAATCTGCTCACCGTGGACAGCATGGAAGCCTACCGCCAGTTCATCGAGGACCACATCGCGGAATATTGCTCGGTGTGCGTCAAGAAGGGCAAAGCCGGCGACGGCGCATGCAACAAGATCGAGGCCTCGTTCGCGCCCCTGCCCGGAGTCAAAAAAGAAGGCAAGTGCTACGCCCTGGACATGTACAATCCCGGCACCTCGGAAGTGCGCTCGGACATCGTGAACAAAGTCAACGACATCAAACACGCGCGCGAAACCGCGCTGTCCACCAAGCGCGTGCAGCAGGGCGCCATTGCGGCCGTGGAAGTGCAGACCGGCCGCGTGCTGGCCCTTGCCGGCGGCGTGGGATTCGACGAATCCAAGTACAACCGCGCCTGGCAGGCCGAGCGCCAGCCCGGCTCTTCGTTTAAGCCCTTTGTATACATGACCGCCATCAAGCAGGGCTATCCCATGGAAAGCTCGGTGTCGGATTCCCGCTTCTGCATCCGGGACTGGTGTCCGCGCAACTATGGCGGCAGCTACGGCAGCGGCGCCATGGTCAGCTTCCACCAGGCGCTGGTTGTCTCGAAAAATGTGCCTGCGGTGCGCGTGGGGCAGATGGTGGGAACCGACGAAGTCATCGCACTCTGTCGCGATCTGGGCATCACCGGACACATGGATTCCACCCCGTCACTTCCCCTGGGCACGGCCTCGATATCGCCCCTGCAGATGGCCCTGGCCTACGGCGCCATCGCCAACGGCGGCTTCCGCATCAATCCAGTAGCCGTTGACAGAATCCTCACCCGACAGGGCACGCCCCTCTACAAATACGAGTTCAAGCGCGGCAAGCAGGTACTGTCCGACAATGTGGTGGCCCGCATCGTGCCGGTCATGCAGGATGTCATGACCCGCGGCACGGGCACCGGAGCGCAAATCGGGTATCCCGCGGCGGGCAAAACCGGAACCACCAACAACTTCAACGACGCCTGGTTCGTGGGCTATACGCCCAAAATCGCAACGGCCGCCTGGCTGGGCAACGACGACAACTCCCTGCTCTGCACCACGGTCACAACGCGCGGCGGCACCCGCTACTGCGGCGGAGCGCACATCGCCGGCGGCACCATCCCCGCGCCCTTCTGGCGCGACTTCATGAAACACGCGGCCGCGGAACTCGGGTCCGCGGAATTCGAACTGCCCCCCAAAGACACGGAAATGCACCGCGTGAGCGTCGGATCCGGCGCGCGCCGCGAAACTGAACCAAGCGCCGTGGAATTTGAAACCGATTACGAAAGCCTGGAGTTCAACCCGCCCGGCGCGGAAATCGAGATTCAGGATGTGCCCGCGCCCACCAACAGGCCTCTGCCCAGGGACTTCTTCGAGGAGCCGCAGAGAAAACCGCCCAGAAGCGATCAGGATCTGTTCCCAAGAAACGACAATAACAACCGGCCGCCCGTGGCGGACGAAGAAAATCTGTTCTGACACAGCGGCATGCGGCTATCCGCCGGGCCGGAGGGCGCGACGCGCCGCGCCGGTTCCGATTGGCCGCAACCATCAACAGGAGTGACAACTGGCATGGTGCTCGGACTCGTAAAATCCCTGTTCGACTACAATAAGAAAGAGCTTGTCCGCATTGACAAAATCGTGGCGCGCATCAACGCGATCTGCGACCGGTACACAGCCATGGACGACGCGGAACTGGCCGACCAGACGCCCGCTTTCCGCGCGCGCCTGGAGGCGGGCGAGACTGTGGACGACCTTCTGCCCGAGGCCTTCGCCGTGGCGCGCGAGGCCGCAGACCGGCGCTGCGGCATCTGGAACCTGGCCAACTGGCTCGACGACGAACTCAAGAGCAAGGTCAACGACCCCTCGATTCTCGAAACCGTGCGCGGGCTGCGCCGCCGCGTGCAGGAGGGCGAAACGCCGCACGCCATTCATTTGCCCGCGGATTTTTACGCCGCCGTGCGCAAACTCAAAATCCCCGGCTCGCGCATGCGCCCCTTCGATGTCCAGCTCGCAGGCGGCATCACCCTGCACGAAGGCAAAATCGCGGAAATGAAGACCGGTGAAGGGAAAACCCTGTCAGCGGTCATGCCCGTGTACCTCAACGGCCTCACCAGCCTGGGCGTTCATGTGGTCACGGTCAACGACTACCTGGCCAAGCGCGACGCCGAGTGGATGAGTCCCATCTACAAATTCCTCGGCCTCACCGTGGGCATCATCCAGCACGACATGCCAAACGAGGACCGACGCGAGGCTTACAACGCGGACATCACCTACGGCACCAACAACGAATTCGGCTTCGACTACCTGCGAGACAACATGGTCACTTACAAGGAGCACATGGTGCAGCGCGGCCACGCCTACGCCATCGTGGACGAGGTGGACTCCATCCTTATTGACGAGGCGCGCACCCCGCTGATCATCTCCGGCGTGGCCGAGCAGGATGTGTCCATCTACTACAAGGTGAACCAAGTTGTGAGCGGCCTCGTGCCCAAACAGAAACGCGTTGACGAAAAGTGGGCCGCCGAAGACCGGTTTCGCGGCATCCACGAAAAGAAACAGATTGACGAAATCAAAAATCAGGAAGGTTTTATCCTGGTTGACGAAAAGGAACACTCCGCCGCGCTCACGCCCCAGGGCCAGGAATATATGGAAAAGGCTCTCAAGATGCCCGACCTGTTCACCTGGGGCCAGAACTTCGACTATGAATCCGCCACCGAGTCGGACTTTGAAAAAATGCGCCAATACAACGAACTGGTGAGCACCATCCAGAGTTCGCTCAAGGCGTGGACCCTGTATCACCTCGACGACCAGTACATCGTCAAGGACGGGCAGGTCATCATCGTGGACGAGTTCACGGGCCGCCTCATGCACGGCCGCCGCTACAGCGAGGGCCTGCACCAGGCCATCGAGGCCAAGGAAGGCGTGAAAATCGAGCACGAAAGCCAGACCCTGGCCACCATCACTTTCCAGAACTATTTCCGCCTGTACGGAAAGCTCGCGGGCATGACCGGCACAGCCAAAACCGAGGAATCCGAATTCATCAAAATCTACGGCCTGCATGTCGTGGTCATCCCCACAAACGAGCCTATGGTCCGCAAAGACCACGCGGACATCGTGTACAAGACCGAAAAGGGCAAGTTTGACGCCGTGGTCGAGGAAATCGTGGAGTGCCACAAGCGCGGCCAGCCCGTGCTCGTGGGCACGGTGTCCGTGGAAAAATCCGAGCGCTTGAGCAAAATGCTGGCGCGCAAGGGCGTGTCCCACAGCGTGCTCAACGCCAAGTACCACGAAAAGGAAGCCGAGATCGTCAGCCGCGCAGGACTCAAGGCCAATGTGACGATCAGCACCAACATGGCCGGCCGCGGCACGGACATCAAGCTGGGTGAGGGCGTGCGCGAGCAGGGCGGCCTGCACATCATCGGCACCGAGCGCCACGAATCGCGCCGCATTGACAACCAGTTGCGCGGCC
Organism: bacterium; assembly: GCA_020061125.1. Lineage (GTDB taxonomy): Bacteria > UBP15 > UBA6099 > UBA6099 > DSWB01 > DSWB01. The sequence continues at coordinate 9,751 of JAGUYV010000204.1, forward strand.
GCTCCGGCCGCCAGGGCGACCCCGGCTCGTCCCGCTTCTATATCTCGCTCGAAGATGATCTCATGCGCCTGTTCGGCGGCGACCGCGTCAAGGTCATCATGGAAAAATTCGGCTTCGACGACTCCGCGCCCATCGAGCACCCGTGGATCACCAAGGCCATCGAAAACTCGCAGAAGAAGGTCGAGGCCCACAACTTCGAAATCCGCAAGCATGTGCTCGAATACGACGATGTCATGAACAAGCAGCGCGCCGCCGTGTATGAAATGCGCCAGGAGGTTCTCGAAGGCAAGAACATAAGGGAAAAAATCGTGAGCTTCGTCGAGGCCTCGGTGGACGCCCTGCTGAACGCGCACTGCAACCCGGCCATCGAGAAAAAGGACTGGGACCTGCGATCCCTGGGGCAGGAGACCGTGATGCTGTGCTTCGGCGCCCTGTTTCGCCCCGAGGATTTCGCGGGCAAGGACCGCGAGGCCGTCCGCGAGATGATCCTCAAGGCCATCATGGATTTCTATGCGGCCAAGGAAGAAGCGCTCGGTGAAGAAACCATGCGCGAACTCGAGCGCGTGGTCATGCTCCGCGTCATTGACCGCCGCTGGATCGATCACCTCTACGAACTGGACCACCTCAAGGAAGGCATCGGGCTGCGCGCCTACGGGCAGGTCAACCCCATCATCGCCTACCAGAAGGAAGCGTTCGACATGTTCGAGAACATGAAGGACGAAATGAAACGGTTCGTGGTGCGGTGGGTCATGCACGCGAATGTGCAGGTGCAGCAGCAGCGGCGCAGCGTGATCAAGCGCGCCACCGAGGTGACTGGAGGAGACGCCACCCAGGGACGCGGCCACGCGGGCAAAGCGCGCCACACCTCTGAAAAAGTCGGCCGCAACGACCCCTGCCCCTGCGGCAGCGGCAAAAAATACAAGAAATGCTGCATGCTCAAGGACGAATCGTAACGCTCGAACGCCACTCCCGCCTCCCGCGCGGGATCAGTCGAATATCATTCACGCCGCGCCTCAATCCGCGGCCACGGAGGAATCATCATCATGCTCGACAGCTCATGGGTCAGCGAACTCAAGGAACTCCAGCAAAAGGTGGAAAACATGCGGGGGTATCTTTGACATAGACAGCCTCAAATCCGATATCCAAAAACTTGACGCGCAGATGTCCGAGCCGGGTTTCTGGGACGACCCCGAGAAGACCCGGCCCGTGATTCAGGAAAGCAAGGTCAAGAAAAACCGCGTGTCCAGCTTCGACAAGGTGAACACGCGCGTGAACGACGCCCTGCTCATGGCCGAGATGGCCGCCGAGGAGGACGACGAGGACACCCTCGAGGAGGTGCATCGAGAACTGCCCGCCATCGAGAAGGAAGTCAAACTCTTCGAGTTGTCCACGCTCCTCACCGGCGAGTACGACACAGGGAACGCGCTGTTGAGCATCCACGCGGGCGCGGGCGGCACAGAGGCCCAGGACTGGGCCGAAATGCTCCTGCGCATGTATCTGCGCTGGACCGAGATCAAGGGCTACAAGACAGACATCCTCGACATCGGCGAGGGCGAGGAAGCGGGCATCAAGAGCGCCGTGGTGAGCGTGGAGGGGCCGAACTCATTCGGGTTTCTGCGCGCGGAAAAGGGCATCCACCGCCTGGTGCGCATCAGCCCCTTCGACTCCAACAGCCGCCGCCACACCTCGTTCGCGTCCGTGGATGTCATCCCCGAGATCGAGGACGATGTGGATGTGGACATCAATCCCGACGACCTCAAGATTGACACCTACCGCTCGGGCGGAGCGGGCGGCCAGCATGTGAACAAGACCGACTCGGCCGTGCGCATCACGCACCTGCCCACGGGCCTGGTGGTGCAGTGCCAGAACGAGCGCTCGCAGTTCAAGAACAAGGCCGGCGCCATGAAAATCCTCCGCGCGCGCCTGTTCGAGCTGTACCGCAAGCAACAGGAGGAAAAAGTCACCGAACTGCACGGGGAACTCAAGGACATCGCCTGGGGCAGCCAGATCCGCAGCTATGTGTTCCACCCCTACAACATGGTCAAGGATCTGCGCACGCGTGAGGAAACGGGCAATGTGCAGGCGGTCATGGACGGAGACATTGACGATTTCATCTGGGCATACCTGCAGATGGAGGCGCGTGACAAGTCCAAAACCCAGTGACGCGCCAGGTGAAAGGTCCGGACCCGGATTTTCATTATTTAAGGAATGATGCCAAGGCGCCTGTAAGGAGGCCTGGAACCATGAAAACGAAAATTCTGCTGGTGAGTCTGCTGCTCATATTCACCGCGCCCGCCATGGCGCAGAACGCGCGCGAGGAAAACCCGTCTGAAATCCGCGAAACCCTTTCCGGTAATGTGGTGGCGGACGCCATGCGCAAGGCCATGGGCGCGGATGTAGCGTTCGTGAACGCCGGATCCCTGGGCGCCGCGGATCCGGGGAGCCGGATCAATCAGGAAAATCTGTCCACAGTCGTACTGTTTCCGGATGATGTGGTCGTGGCCGTGCGTCTGAAGGGCGCCGACATTCTGGCGGCTCTGGAAAAAAGCGCGGCCTCCCTGCCCCGCCGCTCCAGCGGCTTCCTGCAGGTTTCAGGCATCTCTTTCACCGCCGATCCGAACAAGAAAACCGGCGAGCGCATCAGCAATGTCAAGGTCAACGGAAAACCCCTTGACCCCCTGGCGTTTTACCGCACCGCGCTCACCGATTTCTTGAGCAGCGGCGGCAGCGGGTTCACTTCGTTCAAAAACGGCAAGCAGATTGAAAACTCCCCCGAGCTTGCCATCGGAGACATCGTGATTAAACATGCTGTGATTGACGACGCGGCGCGCGACGCCGTGGGCGGGCGCATCACCATCCTGCCCGTCAAATCCCAGTAGCGCCCCAAACGCTTTCAGCCAAAACATCAAAGCCGCCCGCGCCGTGATGCGCGGGCGGCTTTTGTTTTGTTTTTCTGCAAGCGCGCATGGCGCTTCTTCATTCAGGCTGTTTCTGCTCTTCTGCCGGAGCTTTGCTGTCTTCCTTGTTTGTCTGCATGTCAAGTTGCATCTGCGACACATTGAATATGTATTCCCATTTCCCGCCGATTTTGCCGACATAATATAGCGTTTTGTGCCGCGCTCCCCAGGCGTCCATTTCCTGGGTCAGCAATCCGCATTCCGCGACCTTCAATTCCTGCAAATTCTTCTTCATGACTTTGTCGTCGTACGCGCCGCCGTTGGCCTTGTTCAGCGTCGCCAGCGCGTCGTCGCACGCCACGGTTTCTTCCTTGACCGTGCAGTTCTCGGGTTCCGGCACCATGTCCAGAAATCCCTCGGCCATGGATTTGGCCATCTCCACCAGGCCTTCCAGGGTCTGGCCGGCCCACAGGTTTTCCCGGTCCGTTACGATGAACACCTGGTTGTCAATCACATCCATGGTGATCTTCTTGATGGCCTCGCGGTCGCACAGATCCTTTGGCATGGCGCCGAAATCCGGCTTGGGCGGTTCCTGTTTCACAGCGGCTTTGCCGTCCTTGCCGCCGTCTTTTTTGCCGCTGCACCCGGCCGCGGCCAGCATTGCGCATGCGGCGGCGAAAAGCATCACCGCAAACACGATTCTGTTGCGCATTCTCTTGTCCTCCCCGTCGTGGTTTTCCACAGGGTAACACCGGGGGCCGGACGGCGTCAATGCAGTGCGCGTGTTGCGTTCCGGCTTCGCGGGGTTGTGCCAAACTTCTGTACAGTGTACAATACGGCCATGTTTGCTCGCACCCGAAGCGCAGCCACCATGGGCATTGACGCCTATGTGGTGGATGTGGAAGTCCATATCGCATCCAAGGGATACAAGGATCCCGTGATCGTGGGTCTGCCCGACGCTGCGGTCAAGGAAAGCTGGCAGCGGGTCAAGCTGGCGCTGCGCAACAGCGAACTGCCGCACTCGGAGCACGCCACGACCGTGAATCTTGCGCCCGCGCACACGCGCAAGGAAGGGCCGTCGTTCGACCTGCCCATGGCCGTGGGCGTAATGGCGGCCAGCGAGGTGTTTTCCGGAGATCTGTGGGAGCAGCTCCTGTTCGTGGGCGAGTTGTCCCTGGACGGCAAGCTGCGGCATGTGAACGGCGTGCTCCCCATCGCGCTCATGGCCGAGCGCAAGGGATTCGCGGGCATTGTGCTGCCGTCCGCAAATGCCGCCGAAGCCGCGCTCGTTCAGAATCTCAAAGTGTACCCCGCAGACACTCTGGAGCAGGTGTACCGGTTCCTCACCGGCGAGTTCGTGATCGAATCGCACCCCCCGGCCGGGCCGGAGGTGTGGAACGCGAGGCCATCTTACGGCGTGGACTTTTTCGACGTCAAGGGACAGGAAGCAGCCAAGAGGGCCATGGAGATCGCGGCCGCGGGCAACCACAACATCATCATGGTCGGCCCGCCGGGCAGCGGAAAAACCATGCTGGCCCGCCGCCTGTCCACCATCCTGCCCAATCTCACGCGCGAGGAGTGCCTCGAAGTCACCAAGCTGTACAGCATCAAGGGCCTTCTGCGCGGAGGCGACGATGTGGTGCGCACGCGCCCGTTCCGCAGCCCGCATCATACCATCTCGAACATCGCCCTGGTCGGCGGCGGCACGATTCCCAAGCCCGGCGAGGTGTCCCTGGCCCATTTCGGCGTGCTGTTCCTGGACGAACTGCCCGAGTACAAACGCGATGTGCTCGAAGTGCTGCGCCAGCCCCTCGAAGACGGCACCGTGAGCATCGCCCGCGCCGCGCAGTCCCTGTCCTTCCCAGCGTCTTTCATCCTCGTGGGCGCTATGAACCCCTGCCCCTGCGGCTGGATGGGCGACTATGTGCGCGAGTGCACCTGCGCACCGCACCAGATCCAAAACTACCTCAAGAAAATCTCCGGCCCGCTTCTGGACCGCATTGACATCCATGTGGATGTCCCCCGGCTCGAACCCGAAAAACTCTCCTCCACCCCCACCGGCGAAACCTCCGAGGTCATCCGCGCGCGCACCCAGGAGGCGCGCGAGCGCCAGCTCCGCCGATACCGCGACGAACACATCTTCTCCAACGGAGAACTCGGCGGCCGCTTGCTGCGCAAATACTGCGCCCTGCCCCAGGACGCTGAAGACACCCTTATGCTCGCCATCAAGTCCTTCGGCTTCACCGCACGCGCCTACGACCGCATCCGCAAGCTCGCGCGCACCATCGCAGACCTCGCGGGCCGCGACCAGATCTCGCAGGCCGACATCGCCGAAGCCATCCAGTTGCGCAACCTCGACAGAAAGTACTGGGGCTGATATTTCGTCCACGAAGAGCACGAAAAGGCACGAAGAATGAACACCAAGAGAGACGACATTCTATTCAAAGATGAAGTGTATGAAATCATAGGCGCGGCTATCGAAGTTCACATGCAACTTGGATCTGGATTTCTGGAAGCTGTATATCAGGAGGCCATGGAAAAAGAGCTTGCGGAACGGCAAATCCCTTTCCATGCGCAAACGCCGATAAGAATTTATTACAAAAGCAAACCTCTGGATAAAGAGTACATAGCCGATTTTCTCTGCTATTCCAAGATCATCGTTGAAATCAAAGCCATGGACAAAACAGGAACGCGCGAACAAGCCCAGCTCATCAATTACCTCAAAGCCTCACGCCACAGGCTTGGTCTCTTAATCAACTTCGGCAGTCGTCACAAACTGCAATGGGAAAGACTCATTTTGTGACACTTCGTGCGTCTTCGTGCCCTTCGTGGATCAATTTCTCTTCAATTCCGGGCGCCGCTATAATATCGCCTGTGGCATAACGCTCCGGGAGGCGCACGCATGGAAATCATTCTGGCGTCATTCAACAAAAACAAAGCCCGGGAGATCGAGCAGATCCTGTCGCCGGTTGCGGTCAAGTGCCTGGCGGATCTCGGCGTGAACATGGATTTCGACGCAATCGAGGACGCGGACACCTATCGCGAGAACGCGCTGATA
>JAGUYV010000345.1 GCA_020061125.1 bacterium
CGGTTCTTCCTGCCCGAGGAGTTCGTGCGCCTGCTCTACCGCTGCTGCCACGCCGTGTTCGCCAACAGCGGGTTCGAGCCTTTCGGCCTGGTGGGCCTCGAGGTCATGGCCGCGGGCGGCATCGCTTTCACCGGCAGCACGGGCGAAGATTATGTGATTCCGTTCGTGAACGCCATCTCGTGCGAAAGCAGCGACCCCAGGGAAATGGTCGCGTATCTGCGCTGGCTCAACGAGAACCCCGGCGCGGTTGCGTCCATCAAGCGCGAGGCCGCGCGCACGGCCGCGCATTTCACCTGGGACACGGTCATCACCAATCTGCTGAACCGCATTGATTTCATCGCGTCGCGCGCCTGACCGCGCCGCGGCGGAAGCGCGCCCGAAGATTCGACGGCTTTGCGCGGAATATTCTGCGTTGTAAAGAAACTCCGAAGTGTTACCTGAAATCCGAACTGCATAAATCCGTGATGATGTAACCCGGCGTGCGCGCGCCCGGTTCTACGGACGCGCCTGCGCCATCCGATGGGTGATTGATGATGTCGCTCAAGGTGAATTCATTGAGTGCGTTGCGGACGCGGTCGTTGATGAGCGCGTACACGGGGCGGCATTCGCAGAAATCGGATTTCATGCACGCATCCCGGTCCAGCACGCAGTCCACCACATTGATCGGCCCGAGAGCGGCTTCAATGATGGCGCCCACGCGGATGTCCTCGGGCCTGCGGGTGAGAATGTACCCTCCGCTTTTCCCGGGCACGCCGCGGATCATTAAGTTATTTTTCAGCGAAATAACAATCTGTTCGAGGTAGCGTTTGGAAATGCCCTGGCGGCGGGCGATGTCCTTGAGCTGCAAGGGTTGTTCGCCGCCGTTGCGGGCGATGTCGATCATCAGGCGCAAGGCATAGCGCGCGCGCGTGGAAATCTTCATAAGCCATCAGTTCCTTTGTATTGACTTCGCCTGCGTTCTGAAGCGCGGGCGCGGTTTCAAAGCAACTTGCGTATTGCCGCGGTCAATTCCTCGGGGTCCACGGGTTTTGCGATGAACGCCTCGGGGGGCGGGAACTGGGAGCGAGTGGACAGGAATTTTTCCGCGTCTCCGGGGCCGCCCTGGCCTGTGATGCCCGTGACCACAATCACCGGGATGGACGCCAGATCCGGGTCATTCTTGAGTTCGCTGTAAAAACGCACGCCGGACTTGTTGGGCATGGACATGTCGAGGGTGATAAGCCCGGGTTTTTCGGCCCTGACGCAGGCCATGGCCTGTTCGCCGTCTCCGGCGGTCTTGCAGTTGAATCCGTGCTCTGCAAGAAGGCGGCCCAGATATGTGCGCACATCGGCCTCATCGTCCACGATGAGGATGTTTTTCGTGTCTGCCTGTGTCTGCATGAGGGATACCCCCTGATTATAGGATGGGAAGCGTGGCGCGGCGGGCCGCGAAGCTTCCGTTGACAACGCTGTCAGCCGTCCGCGTCCGGCGCATCGGAGTCCGGGTCCACGGGCAGGCGCACGGAGAAGGTCGAGCCTTGTCCGGGCGCGGAATCCACGGTGATGGCGCCTCCGTGCTCGGACGCCACCTTGTGGCACACGAGCAGGCCCAGGCCCGTGCCGAAGGCGCCCTTGGTGGAAAAGAACATGCGGAACAGCTTGCGGCGCGTGTCGTCGTCCATGCCGATTCCATTGTCCCGCACCCGGATTACGGCCTCGTCCCCGTCCTGCGAAACGCCGATGTGAACGAAGTGCTTTTTGGCCTCGTCCTCGTCCGAGGCGCAGGCATCCATGGCGTTGGTGATGAGATTGGCGAGCAGAGAGTGGATGTCCTTGGGATCTGCCAGGATGGTGTCCATGGAAGGATCTATGTCGGTCTCGATGTCGAGGTCGCGCTGCCCGGCGCGTGCGCGGAACAACTCGGCCACATCCTCGGCCATCTCGGGCAGGGACACGGGCAGGCGGCGCGGCGCGCGATCCTTGGCGCAGTAGAGCATGTCCAGAATCATGCCGGAGATGCGCTCCACATTGCGCTGCACCATTTCCCATCCGGTCTCGATGTCCTCCCTGGAGTTGTCGCGGAAGCCCAGGTTGGCCACATAGATGCCGCCGCGCAGCCCTTCGAGCACATTTTTGATGCTGTGCGCGATGCCGCCCACGAGTTGGCCCAGGGACGCGAGCTTGTCCTGCAGGAGCCGGATTTCGGTAATGTCCGTGAGCACCTCCATGACCTCGGTGACGCGGCCCTGCGAGTCGCGGATGGGAGACGATGAAACCAGGACCACGACTTCGCTGCCCGTGCTGTCAATGATGATTTCCTCGCTTGTATGAACGAGGCCGTCCTCAAAGGTTTTGGCCACGGGGCACTGTTCGCATGGCTCGTCGCGGCGCTTGTAGACCTTGTAGCAATAGCCGCCGAGGTTCTGGCCGAAGTGCTCTTTGAACAGGCCGTTGCTGTCTACAATGCGCAGATCGCGGTCCTGCACGGAGATGAAGCAGGGAACCTGCTCGAAGAGCGTGTGGAAGCGGCGCAGGCTGTCGTGCAGGCGTTTTTCGAGTTCGCGGTTCACGGTGATGTCGGTGAACAGCTCCATCACGGCCACGATGCGGCCGGAGTTGTCGCGCAGGGGCTTGGTGTTCACAATCACCTCGCGGGGGAGGCCCCGGCGATCGAAGATGGTTTCCTGGGCCGTGTGCTCGCGGCCGTCCTCGAAGGTGCGCGCCACCGCGCACTCCGGGCACGGCTCGTTCCGGCCCTTGTAAACCGTGTAGCAGGGTTCGCCCAGGCGCGTGCCGAATTCGTCAATCATGTTCCTGTTGGCCTCGACGATGCGCAGGTCCGGATCCTGGATGGAGATGCAGCAGGGCACTTCGTCGAACAGGCGCTCGCAGGCCAGATCCTTGATGTCCAGGCGGCGCGCGCCAGGGCTGCAAGCCAGTGTGTGATCGCTCATGGAAGCCTCCCTTGGGACACAGGGCGGCGGGCGGCGGCCGCGAACCCGGCCACCGCCCCGCACCCGGCCGGGGCGTCTATACCCCGGCTTTGTCAACCTTCAGAATGCCGCACACCGTGCCGATGAGCTTGTCCGGATCAATGGGCTTTTCGATGAATCCGTCCGGGGCCGGGATGTCTTTTTCCCGGATGAACCCGTCGAAATCAATCTTGGGCTTGTCCACCTTGGCGTAGCCGGACACGATGACCACGGGCAGGTCTTTGTAGTTCTCGTCCTTGCGCAGTTCCCAATAGAGTTTTTCGCCGGTCTTGTGAGGCATGATGAGGTCCAGGGACACCAGATCCGGCCTCATGTCGCGGATGGCGCGCATTCCCTGATTGGCGTCGGGCGCGTCCATGACCGTGGCGCCGTTCTCGGCATAGATTTTGGTGAGGAACAGGCGCACATCGGGTTCGTCGTCTATGACTAAAACCTTCTTGCCGTAGAGCGCTTTGATGGACTCCATGACCTTGACGGGGCGCGCCGGAACCAGCAGGGCGTTGGCCGTAAGGTTCACGAGCTGCGTAACCTGCATGCCGAGGTCGTATTCCTTGATGCAGTCGTAGAGGCCGTCCACGCAGTTGTGGCACGATGTGACCACGGTCTTCGCCCCGGTCTGCTTGAGTTGCTGGGCCTTGATTTTAGCGGACTTGAGCCTGCGGGGCGCGTACTCGCTCATGCTCATGGCGCCGCCGCCGCCGGTGCAGCAGAAGTTCTCCGCGCGGTTCGGGTACATTTCACGAAATTCGGACGCCACCATTTTGAGCACCTCGCGCGGCTCCTCGGTCATGCCGCAGCTTCGCGCGAAGTTGCATGAGTCGTGGTAGGTCACGGGGTCGGAATTGCGGGACTTGTCCACCTTGATGGTGCCGTCCTTGAGCCAGTTCAGAAGTGTGATGACCACGCTTTCCATCTCGAAGCCCACATCCATGCCTGCCCAGTTCTGGCCTTCGCATCGCGTGGAACGGTAGCCGTGGCCGCACTCGGAGATCACGACTTTTTTCACGCCCAGCCTGTGGGCCGCATCGTAAAGGCGCTTGGAGCACGCGCCGCCCAGGGCCGGGTCGCCCACGAACAGACCGAAGTTGGTCATGTCCCAGCCCTCGCTGGGCATGGTCCAGTTCACGCCCGCAAAGTGGAATATTTCGGCGGCGTCGGCAATGGACCGCGGGTCGTACTTGGCCTCGCGCGGATTGATCACATACATGATGTCCGCGCCTACCTTGTCCACCGGAATTTTTATGGAGGGATCGTTGTGCTTGTTCTGCAGTTCTTCCTCCATCCATTCGAGGGTGTCGAGGTAGTCTTCGCGCAGCACGCCCATCTGGTTGCCGATTTCCCACTGGTCCTTGGCCACATGGCGCACGCCCTCGGGCATGATGCCGACCGAGTAGAGCAGGTTGCGGGCCATGCCGTTGAATACGGCCATGTCCACGCCCATGGGGCACACGATGGAACAGCGCCGGCAGCCCGTGCACTTGCCGAACACCGTGTCCATGAGATCCTCGAGTTCTTCGTCCGTGTACACGCTTTTCGCGCCCACCCACCAGGGAACGGCGCGGCCGGTCCAGTCAATGTGCGCCTTGAACAGCTTGCGGATCTTGTCTGCCTTGGCCGCGGGCGCATAGCTCGGGTCGTCCGGGTTGGCGAGAACATAGTGGCACTGGTCCGTGCACATGCCGCAGTGTACGCACGCCGCCAGGGAAAGCATGATCTGGCGGTTCTTGCATTTGGTCTTCATGAGTTCAACGACTTTTTCCGCTCTGGGGGATCGCGTCTTGGTTGGCATGAGTCTCTCCTTGAAAAGGGCTTTTTGTGGCCGGTCCGGTCAGGACAGGAAGTCGGCGTTGGCTTCGGACCCGAACTGCTTCATGGGGTACACGCCCCTGTGGCCCAGGGTGCGGCCCAGGTACCAGCGCGAGAACGGGTAATAAATGTAATGCGATATTTTGCTGAACGGCACATACATGAGGAAGAAGGATGTGATGAAGTAGTAAACCACGACCGGGGTTTCCTGGAGCGCGCCGATGGATGACGAGGCCTCAAGCTGGCCCTTGGCCACGGCGAATGCGGGCGCCTGGCCCGCCATGAGGAAGCTGAAAACCAGCCACACGGTGAGCAGCGCCACCGAGAAAATGTCGTCCGGGGTGCTGATGAGCCGCATGACGGGAACCGTCACGCGGCGGATGAACCTCAACAGGCCCACCACAGCGGCCGAGGCGAAAACAATCTGGAGCGTGAGCACTGCGGCCGAACCGGAGATCAGCACGGGCGCGTATGAAAACACGATGGACATGGCGATGGAGCACGCCACGCCGATGTGAAACACGACGAACTCCGCATAAAACATCTTGTGCTTGCGCGTGCTCGGCATTGCCCAGGGCATGGCTACATTGAACAGCGAATACATGGCGCCTCGCTGGCCTGTGGTGTCCGGGCTTCCTGTGGGCGCCTGGCGGTCCTTGCCTGGCGTATGCAGCAGGATCCACCGGATTTTCAAGGTGTACACCGCGGCCATGAACAGCAACAGGATATGCAGTTTTTCTGATGCGAATTCCACAAGCGGACTGATTTCATGGTGCATGGAACGGTCTCCCTTTGTCAGATTTTGGACACGCTGTCCTTGAGTAGATCGAAGTCGCGGTTGTCAATAGCGCAGATGATGATCTCGCGCAGCTCCGAGCCGGACTGAATGTGCTGTTTGATGGTTTCGGACATAACCTTGCCGCACAGTGGGGCCGGGACGCCGTAGAACCCGAGGCCCATGGGCGGAAAAGCCAGAGTTTTGCAGCCAAGCTCCTCGGCTTTGGCCAGGGCGGACATCATGCACTGTCGCAGTTTGTCCTCGGTTCCGGCCTCCAGGTGCTTGGGGCCGCAGGCGTGAATGATGTGTTTCTGCTTGAGTTCACCTGCGCCGGTGGCTACGGCTTTGCCCATGGCCACCGTGCCGATGGCGTCGCACTCTTTTTGAATGGCCACTCCGCCGCGGTTCTGGATGGCCGTGCCGTAGCCCGACCCAATCTGCAGATCCTGGCGGCAGTAATACACGAAAGCATCAACTTCAAGATCCGTGAGGTCGCCCTTAATCAGGGAGACCGTGGTGTTGCCGGCAGCCTTTCGAACAGGCTCCAGGGCCAGTGGTGATACGCTCATTGAGCACCTCCTGATGGGTTTGAAGAAATGATTTTCATATTATTGGAACGGGAGTCGGCGCAAACGGATGTCGCCGCACCCGGAGGAACAGGGCCGAAAAAGCAGAGAATGGACAACGCGCACACGCCTTGCACCGCTTGCCCGGGAAGCGCGGCAATACTGTTCTGATCCTGCGGTTTTGAAGGACTGTGCGTCATGGAATCCGGTTTCTTAGGTTGCGCTTATCGTGTCTATTGAGTTAATAAAGTCTATCGAATTACTGTAGTTTATCGCGCCGGGAGGCGCGATGTCAAGCCGCTATGCAAAATAAATTTCCGGCGGGCTGGGATTGCGGCAAACACCCGGGTTGCGGGTCGGCCGATATCATGCGGCGCGGGTGAATGGAGCCGTGGAATCAAGCAGTCGGCGATTGCGCTGTATGCCTCATGCATTTGCAGGTTGCCGCCGCCGGTCTTTTCACTGATAAAAAATTTAACACCATGAACAATATGCTGGCATTTGAGGCCGCGGCTTGCGCGCTGGCGGGGCGCGGATCCCCGGTTTTCCCTGCCGCTCCCCGGCTGGCAGGGAAATTGCTCTTTATTCAATTAAAACAGCGCTGCGGCGGCGCGCGCCCTGTGGCCGCGCGGGGATTGTGTGCGCATGAAACTCTCGCTCAAGGTCAAACTCATTCTGGGATACACGGTCATCATCGGGCTGACGGGCCTGTTTTCCACGGTCATAGGAACCTATCTGATCAGCCGCGGGGTCATGACCCAGGCCCAGGAGAGCGTGCGCACGGATCTGGGCTTCGCGCGCGAGATGCTGCGCAACCGGCAGGACCAAATCGAAAACACCGTGCGCCTGGCCACCTATCACACGGCGTTCCGCAAGGCCCTGATGGAAGAGGATCGCGCCGAACTGCAGCGCGCACTCGGAGTGCTGCGCGGGGCGGCGTTCATGCACATGGTGGCCATCACCGAC
>JAGUYV010000140.1 GCA_020061125.1 bacterium
GCCCCGGCCCGCGAGGCAGGTTTGCGTGCAGCCGCACGCGGCGGCGCCGGACGGCATTCCACATTCCCCGCCCCGGCGGCGGGGTTCCATATCCCATATCCGCGCGGCACGGACGGCGCGCGAATTCGACAACCCGGCCTTTGCTCCGGGGCCGGCCCATTCTCACCCCTCGAAAGGAGGAATGCGGCTTGGTTATCAATACCAATTTATCAGCCATGATGGCGAACACGCAGGCGTTGCGCATTCGCGGCGAGGTGGGCCGCCACCTCGAACGCCTGTCCACGGGACTGAAAATCAACCGGGGGGGCGACGACCCCTCGGGCCTTGGCATCGCCCGCAACACGCAGGCCCAGGTGCGCGGCACGAACACCGCCATCCACAATGTCGAGGAAGGCGTCCATGTTTACAACATGCGCGATGCGCTTCTGGCCGAAGATCAGGAAATGGTGCAGCGCATCCGCGACCTGGCCGTGCGCAGCGCCAACGAGGCCACCCTCACCACCCGGGACCGCCAGGCCATGCAGCAGGAAGTGGCCAAACTCATGGAGCAGATCAATCAGGCGGCCTACGCCTCACCCAAAGTCGGCGGCACCGCCCGTCTGCTCTACGCCCCCAGCAAGCTCGATGTGATCTGGGTTCTCGACGCCACGGCCAGCATGATCCCTGCGGCCACGGCCCTTCGCGACGCCTCCGCACAGATGTTCAACGAGTTCCAGGCAAACGGTCTTGATGTCCGCATGAATGTCACGCCTTTTGCATTCGACATTTTCCAGACATGGGGCGCCAACTCCGTATCATGGAGTTTCCAGCAGGACGCCGTTTCATTCCAGGACGATGTTGATGAGATCGTCGGCATGATAACAACGGGCACCGGCGGGCTGGAAAACGGACTGACCGCAATTAATAACACTATTGACAATGGCCAGCTTGGCGGCGCTTTCAGAACAGGCAGCGATGTGACGCGGGCGATCATTCTGATAACTGACGAGGATGCTGATGATTTTGGCGATCCAATAGATGTCAACGCAAACATGACTCCAATTGGAATTGCCGCGCGCGCCGCGCTGACCGCAAAACTCCAGGCAAATGACATCACGATGCATGCGGTGGGCATGGAACGATATCTGATCTGGCCGGCCCAGTGGCCCGCGCCGGACGAGGACTACGCCGAAGTGGCCCGCAACACCGGCGGTTCGGTCATCACGCTCGAAGACGCCGGAACCGCCTGGACCACGCAGATCACCAGCGCGCTCAAGGCTTCCTATGCGGACTGGGACGCGGAGTTCCAGGTCGGCCCGGACAGCGGCATGAACGACAGCGGCCACAGCATGACCTTCACATTCAGCTCCGTGACCACGGACTCCATGGGCCTGGCCAGCGCCAATGTGGCGACCACGGCCGGAGCGCAGGCCACCATTGACATCGCCAACAACGCTCTGGAATGGTTGAGCAACGAGCGCGCCGAAACCGGCTGGGCCGTGGAGCGCCTCAAGCACATCGCCAACGACCTCGCCGCCATGTCCATCGGCAACTCCGCGTTTAAATCCGGCCTCGAAGACGCGCTCATGGATCAGGAAATCGTGGACATGACCATCCAGAACATGTTGAGCAACACCGTGGCCGCGGCGCAGGCACAAGCCAACGCCACGGTCGAGACTGCGTCACAGTTCATCAGCGTGGTGAGCAACTCGGAAAACCTCGACCAGTTCAGCGGCATCTTCACGGTGCAGCAGACGCTGTAGCCCTGTTGCATCGTTCCCGCAAAGCACAAAACCCCGCCAGTTTTTCCGGCGGGGTTTTTGATTTTTCGTGAATGCGCGGCGAGAATTACAGGCCCTGGGATTTGATGATGCGGCCGAGCTGCCCCGTGAGGTGCCAGGACACGGTCATGGAATACGGCAGGGTGACCAGCACGCCCACGAGCAGCGCGCACAGTCCCAGCGCGCCCACGATTCCTATTACTATGTCCATCAGAACCAGCAGCAGCACGGTCACGAAATTCTTTGACAGGGCATTGAACGCGCGGCTGAACTGGAACACCGCCCAGGGATTGTCCTCGGCCACGGCGATGGCCAGCGCGGGCTTCATATACAACTGTATCGCAATGCTCACAAAAACCGACAGGAACGCAACCACAAACGACGCCACCGCTGACAAAATTCCGAAAATCAGCAGCGCGAGAAGAAACATGATCCCCGTGGAAAACTGCGGGCCGATTTTGATTTCTGGCAACTCGCTCTCGCGGCCATGAAACACATCCCGCGCCAGCTCCACAAGGTATCCAATCACAAAAAAGTTCAGAATTGGGACCAGCATCAGAAACCCGAGCAGGAACATGCGCCCGATCCAGCCGTCGGTTTTGGTTGCGAATTTGAACGCAGCTTCATAGTCAATGTCTGCGGGCGCAGGCGACTGGCCCGGCGGCTGGTCCGGAGGCGGCGCGCCCTCCTGCCCGAGAATCTGTCTGTATCCCGGAGGCGGCGGCGGAATGGGCGCGCGCCCGCTCTGCGGCTGAACAGGCGGCTGGGCCACGGGCGCACCGCATGCTGTGCAGAATCGCGCGCTTTCGTCCAGGCCAGCTCCGCATTGATGGCAGTATTTCATACAAAGCCTCGCTTCCCGGCCTTGCGCCGGATTTTTCAGCCTGCGGCTCTCACTGAACCGGCGGCCAAACGACCTTCTCGCCCCAGGCCGGAACCACGAACGGCACGCCCACGGTGGGCAGCACTTTGTACAGCTCTCCATACTCGCGCCGCCCGGCAACCGGGTGCCCCACTTCGTGCTCGTGGCTGCTGATCATGAGTTTCGGTTTAACAAAATTCAGCAGCAGCGCCAGGTTCGGACACCAGCAATTTGGGATTAACACATCTATTTCCAATGGTTTCTTTTTGAAAATCCGAAACCACTCCTGCCCCATCTTCATGCTTTCATTGTCGTCTCCAAGGTGCATGATGCGCACCCCGCCAGGCGTTTCGATAAGATACACATTATTTATCGTGGTTTTCTGGAACGCCGGGAATGCATGGATTTTGACTCCGTTGATTTCCATGGACGCATCCCGGAACAGGGTGATGTACTCGGTGTCCGCTTCGCCCGCCCACCATGAGGGGACATTGGGCGCGTACACGGGCTTGCCCGCGGCCTTGAATTTGCGCAGAACGCGCAGGTCCACATGGTCCCCATGCTCGTGGGTGATAAGCATGGCGTCCACGCCCGCAATCAGCCTGTCTATGCCCGCGTCGTCCCAATAAATTTCGCCCCAGCCCTGGATAAGATCCGTGACCAGGGTGACTTCAGGGGTTTTAATGACCTCTGTGTGGTTGTAGAGTTTCCAGATCACTGCGCCGGAGTCCACCCTGGTATTTTCAAAGTCCCGGAGAAATGCATCCATGCGCGCGCGGAAGAAGCGGCCCACGACGGGCAGATACCCCGCGTCAGGCTCGAGCAGAACCGGGTCCAGGCGCAGCAGCATGTCCTTGCGTTCGGGATCGTCCGGAAGCACGGCGCGGCCCCCGGACAGCCATTCCAGAACCGCATCCACGGCGCCCTGGTATTGATCCGAAAGCGCCTGAAGCGCGGCTTTGTCCTGCGGCTCGGCCGGGATGGCGAGGGCCGCGGCAGCGGCCAGGAAAACCCAAGCAATCGCGGCCACAAGCGGCGCTGTTTTTTTCATGATCATGGCAAATGATTCTCCTGTGGTTCATTGGCGCCGCGCCCGCGCATCCCGCAGCCCGCGCGGCGCTTCTTCTTCATTGTACCGGGCCGTGCGCACGCGGGCAACGCCCGGCGAAATATCCCCCCGGATCACCTTGACAACGGCAACCCGCTTTTGTTAAGATGCAGCACATTGTGAACAAATTATCAAAAGACACAATGCGAGCGATTCACGGGGGATACACCACAAAGTCATTCAAATCATTCAGGAGGTGCATTGCACATGCCGACATGTGAAGAGATTTTCAACGAAATGCCCAACCGCTTTGACGCGGAAGCCGCGGGCGACTGGGAAGCCAAAGTGCAGTACAAAATCGAAGGCGACGGCGGCGGCAACTGGATCGTGGCCGTGAGCGGCGGCGCCGCCAGCGTGTCCGCAGGCGAAGCCGATGACGCTTCCGCCACCGTGGAAACCGATGTGGAAACCTGGGTCGGGATCGCCGAAGGCAGCGTGGAGCCGACCACCGCATTCATGACCGGCAAAATCCGCATTCAGGGCAACATGGCCGATGTCATGAAGAGCCAGAGCGTGTTCAAGAAGGACTGAACGCCTTCTCTTCACCATTGAACCGCAGCATCGCGCGGCCCCGCAATCGGGCCGCTCATCACTGGTATACAATCAAGCCCGGGTTCTCTCGAACCCGGGCTGTTTTTTTTCGTCCGGCGAACCAGAAGCGAACGCCTTGACCATGATTGCGCCGCACCCGATCCGGGCTTATTATTGATGTGGAGTGTATGATTCCCGGCTGCATGAAAGCAATCCCGGATTTGTTGCATGTATGATCAATAAAGCTGCCGTTACGCAAGACGCCGAAGAAACCGCGGCCGGGGCCGCTTTCAAAATCAAAGCACAAGGAGAACCTGAATGAGAGGCTTTTCACGATACGGCTTCCGGGCGGCGGCCGCGGCGCTGTTGTTCGCGTTCGCGCTGAACGGGTGCGGCGGAGGCGGGGGCGGTTCGGTCATCGTCGCCACCAATCCGTTCGGGGGCACGGAATTCGGCGGCATCTCCGGCACACTTGATGTGCCGATCAGCACTTACCGGACACTTGTCCCGGATTCGGGCAACACCCTCGACGCGCCCATCAGCATCGAACCGGAACAGCGGCGCGCTGTGGACCGCCTGGCCGCATCCGCGCCGCCGGCGCAGGCTTGCGAGGGCGGCAGTTTCGCTCCCGGCCAGTTGATTGTGAAACTGCCCGGAGGCATGGCCGCCGCGGAGTTCGCGGCCGCGCACAACCTGTCCGTGATGCGGTCCGGGGCTTCGGGCATGGGCCTGTTCTCACTGGACCTCGGAGGGCTGGACGGAACAGCGGCGCAGGCGATCACGCGCCAGGTGTGCAGAACCCTGTCCGGCGCGGCGGGAGCAGAGTTCGTGGACCTCAATCATGTGCGCCAGAAAACCTCCACGACGCCCAACGATCCGCATTTTTCCAGCCAGTGGCATTACACGCAAATCAACCTGCCCCAGGCATGGGACATCACCACGGGCAGCAGCAATGTGACCGTGGCCGTGCTTGACACCGGCATCGTGTCCGGGCACACGGACCTGGACGGAAAGCTGGTGTCGGGATACGACTTCGTGAGCGACAGCGAATCGGCGTGCGATGGGAACGGCATAGACCCCGACCCCGAGGACAGGGCGGATTCGCGCTGTTCAGCAGGCGCCATTTCGCAACAGGACCCGCGCCACTCGGGCTACCACGGCACGCATGTGGCGGGCACCGTGGCCGCGGAAACCAACAACGGAGCGGGCGTGGCGGGCGTGAGCTGGTCCGCGCGCATCATGCCCGTGCGCGTGCTCGGCGCCAGCGGCGGCACCGATTACGACATCCAGCAGGGCATGCTCTACGCCGCGGGACTGGCCAACAACTCCGGCATCACCCTGGCCACCCCCGCGCACATCATCAACATGAGCCTCGGCGGCGAACCCGGCGACCCCTGCCCTTCGTCCTATC
The DNA here is from genome assembly GCA_020061125.1 of bacterium. Classification (GTDB taxonomy): domain Bacteria; phylum UBP15; class UBA6099; order UBA6099; family DSWB01; genus DSWB01. Next base: position 5,673 of record JAGUYV010000140.1, read on the forward strand.
AAACCATCATCAACCAGATCGCCGCGCTCAACATTCCGATCTTTGTGGCCGCGGGCAACGAGGGAGCCTCCGCCCTCAACCCCCTGGCCGTGTGCAACAATGTATTCGCCGTGGGCGCCGTGGGCCGCGACAGCGTGCGCGCGCCCTACTCCAACATCGGTTCTGGACTTGACATCACGGCGCCCGGCGGCAACCAGCAATATGCGTCCAGCGACGGCGTGTTGAGCGCCCTGCGCAACGACACAACGAGCGTGAACACGGCCTACGGCTATTATCAGGGCACCTCCATGGCCACGCCGCACGCCGCGGGCGTGGCTGCTCTCATGCTCGCCGTGAATCCCGCCATCACTCCAACCCAGATTCTGTCCATCTTCCAGCAAACATCCACGGACCTCGGCTCGACTGGCTATGACACCACCTACGGCTACGGACTTGTCAACGCGTACAAAAGCGTGGTCGAGGCCCAGCGGCTCGTGACCACGCCGTCGGAGCCGAACCAGCCCGTACTCGCCGTGTCAACGGACAGGCTCTATTTCGCATCCAGCGAAACCACCAAGACCGTGATCATCACCAACACCGGAACCCAGACCCTGACCCTCACCAGCGTGAGCAATTCCGAAAACTCGGGCGGCAACTGGATGAGCACGAGCACTTCTTCCGGCGCAACATCCATCACCCTCACGGTGAGCGTCAGCCGCACAGGCCTGGCCGCGGGATCGTACACCGGAACCATCAGCATCGTGTCCAACGGCGGCTCGGCCAGCATCCCCGTCACAATGGCCGTGCAAACCTCCGCAGTGTCATCCCCCGCCGGTTGCGTGGACACCAGGCTCTGGATCCTGGCCGTGGACCCGGACTCGTACGACACAACCGGTCAGGCCGTGGTTTCCGCGTCAGGCGGCTCCTATTCCATGATCGAAGTGCTTCCGGGCAGCCACTATGTCGTGGCGGGCACGGATTGCAACGACGACGGTGAAATCTGCGATCAGGACACGGATTACTGCGGCATCTATCCCATCTGGACGGACGCCAGAACAATTTCGGTCACCAAACAGCAATACACCTCCAGCGTCTCGTTCGCAGTCACCCAGACCGTGGCCGCGCGCCCGGCGGGCGGATCGTCAAACGCCCTGTCCGGCCGCTCATTCAAGAAACTCAAATAACTTGTTCGTTCAGTCTTGCAACGATTGTGATAAAGAGGCCTCCGGAATCCGGGGGCCGTTTTTCATGAGCCGGTTTTCCGTGCGGCGATCCCGCGCGTAACACGCTCCACCTCGATAATATAATTTTGTAATTCGTGTTACCGATGCCTATAATTTCATTGATTAATTGCACAGCGCCGCCTTGAGCGGGGCTTTTTGTGATATCATTGCAATAACAACAAGGGTACAAAATCTGCTTCAAGGAGGACGATTTATGAGACGGGCAGTAGTGATTGTGATGCTTTGCGCCTTGCTTGCCGCGCCCGGCGCGGCGCTGGCCCAGGACGAACCGCTCGACCTGGGCGATGTGGTCATCACCGCAACGAAGACGCCTACGCAAATTGAAAATGTAACACAAAAGGTGGATGTGGTGTCGGAACAGGAGATCGGCCGTCTGATTCTGGGTAACGGGAATGTGGCCGAACTCTTGAGCTGGCAGCCGGGAGTGTACACCAGCGTGCTGTCGCGCAACGACGCCAACTGGGGTTCCTACGGCAGCATCGGTCCCAAGTACAACACTTTCATGCTGGACGGCCTGCCCGTGGATTCCTTCGTGGACGCGCAGACCCTGGACCCCATGATTTTCCAGCGCGTGGAAACCCAGCGCGGGCCGGCTTCCGTGCTGTACAGCAATTACCTGTCCCAGGACTTCGCGGGCAACCAGGCGCCCCTGGCCGGAACCACGAACCTGATTCTGCGCGAAACCGTGGAAGCGCCCATGACCCGCATCTCCGCGGGTTACGGCTCCTACAACACCTACAAAGGCCGGTACTATCATCAGACAAAATCCGGCGACGACCTGCACCTCATGGTTGGCGCGGACTACGAGAAATCCGACTACACCAGCTATGGCGCGCCCAATTCCTGGCTGGACATGACAAAAAAACCGGACTTCAAGAAGTCCAAAATCTATGTGCGCACCGCGCAGGTCTTCAGCGGCCCGGATCACAAGCTGACCCTTTTCGCCAACCACGCGCAGCATGACTACAGCCTCGGCCGCCCGTATCGCGATCACAACCACGACTACGATCTGCTCAACGCCGCATACCAGGTTCCGCTGGACGAGCGGCTCACCGGACAGTTCAAAATCGGCTACCGTGACTATGACCGCTCCTGGCAGAACGACAATTACGACCCCACGGCCGTAATCAAGGACTACAGCCTGGCCTCGATCAGCGGCGTGAAGCAGAAGATCCTGCCCGTGGACGCATCCCTGGCGTGGAAGCTGAACGGCAACAGCCTGCTCACCGCGGGCGTGGACTGGCAGAGCGCGGAATACAAGACCTGGACCAAAACCACGGCCGGCGCCATATCCACGGACAACGACGCCACGGCCAAACAGTACGGGATTTATATTCAGGAAGATGTGGCGCGGGACGAATTCGTGTGGCGCCTGGGCGCGCGCTACCAGCACATCAACATTGACATAGACCGCGTACAGGGCGCCGCGCCCGGACAGAGCAGCCGCTCATGGAACGAGTTCCTGTGGAGCGCGGGCATGCGGTGGAAACCCGAGGGCCGCGCGTGGTCCCTGTTCTCCAACGCGGGCACGAGCTTCATGGCCCCCTCCCTGAAATCCACGGGCGGCACCATCCCCACGGGCAGCGCCGCCAACGGCCAGCTCCCCAATCCGGCCCTGCAGCCCGAGGAGGGCATGGCCCTGGACCTGGGCATTGACTACGCCATCAGCGAAGTCCAGAACATGGGCCTGCGCCTGTTCTACAACAAGGTGGATGACGCCATCCTCGACAATGTGGTCAGCGCGGTTCCCTCGCAGACCATGTCCGTGAACGCGGGCGAACTCAAATCCTGGGGCGTGGAATTCGAGTACGAGCACGATGTGTGGTTCGCCAACTTCACATGGAGCAAGTCCGAAATCAGCAACCCACTGGACGCGAACCAGGACGGGAACGAGGCTACCTTCGTGCCCTCCACCACGGCCAATATCGGCGGCACATTTGATCTGGGCAAAGGATGGTCCGCCAGCCCGTACCTGCGCATCACGGGCGGCATCTACGACAGCACGGACAAGACCTCCCGCACGCGCTTCAAGGGCTACCAGGTCATGAATCTGAAGATCCAGAAGGCGTTCAGCCGCGCGGCGCGCGACACCACATGGACCCTGGATCTGTACAACCTGCTCGACAAAGAGTTCAGTATGCCGTGGGCGTTCAAGGATCCGGGCTTTTCTTTCACGCTCGGCGCCGAGATCGCCATGTAATGTGCTAACATAAGTTCCGACAATCGAGAAACCCGCGGCTTTGCAATACGCCCGGGTTTTTCTCATTGCGGGGAAGTTGAGGAAACGCAACATGAAGCGCCGGACTCGAATGCTTGCGCTGTGCGCGGCGATCGCCTGCATGCTGTGCGCGGCGTCGTGCGACAAACAGACGCCGGGCGCGGCAGGAGGCCGCATCGCCGTCACCGATTTTCGCGGCAAAAAGCTCTCGTTGGACAAGGAGCCGCAACGCATCGTGTGCCTTATCGAAAGCGCCCTGTCCGGAGTGTACATGCTCGGGGCGGAAGACCGCATTGCAGGCGTGTCCACGAACATCTACGAGCAGACCGTGTTTCCGTTCTACGCGGCCATGGACCCTCGAATCGAGAAAAAACAGATTCCCGCGCCGGGCAACTGGGACTTCGTGAATATCGAAAGCGTGGCTGCTCTGCGCCCGGACCTGGTCATCATCTGGTCCCACCAAGAGGACTCCATCCGGGCGATCGAGGGCCTGGGCATTCCCGTGTACGGGGTCTTCATTCAGAGTGTGGACGATGTGTACAAGGAAATGCGGGACCTGGGCGCGCTTACGGGCCGCACCGCGCGCGCGGAAGAACTGATCGAGTACACACAAAACGAACTCGAAACCTTCGCGGCCGCGGCCGCGCGCGTGAACCCGGCCCGCAAAACCCGGGTGTTTTTCATGTGGCCCCAGAGCAGCCTGGACACAGCGGGCGACCCCAGCATCGTCACGGACCTCATCACCCGTGCGGGCGCTGTGAATGTGGCAGGTGGCATCTCACAGGAACATGTGGTGGCCAACATGGAAACCGTGCTCGACTGGGATCCGGAAGTCGTGATCATGTGGCACAACGCGCAAAAGGATCCGTCGCATCTGGAGTCGGCCCCGAACTGGAAAACCGTGTCCGCAGTGCGCGCAGGACGGGTGCATGAATTCCCGTCCGCATATTCCTGCGACCTCTGGACCTTGAAATTCCAGTACGCGCTCAAGATGGCGGCCAAGTGGAGTTATCCCGGCGCATTCGACGGTATAGACGAGGTCCGTGCGCGGGAAACCATGTATCGGGTTCTTTATGGGGATAGAGACGGACTCAAAA
>JAGUYV010000090.1 GCA_020061125.1 bacterium
ATCAGAAACTGGGTTCCTTCGGGGCCGGTGCGCGCCACCTTGATGTCTCCGCCGAGCTGGTTCACGATGCCGTAACAGATGGACAGCCCCAGGCCCGTGCCTTTGCCCACGGGCTTGCTGGTCACGAACGGGTCGAAGATGGTGCCGAGCAGCTTGTGCGGGATGCCGCTGCCCGTGTCCGCCACGGTGATGCGCAGGCAGCCGTCCGCGGCTTCGGTGCCGATGGTGATGTGGCCGCCCGCGGGCAGCACATCTATGGCGTTGTCTATGAGGTTGACCAGCACCTGCTGCAACTGCACCGGATTCACGGCCAGGGCCGGCACTGCCGGGGACAGTTTGGTGTGGAACCGGATATTGCTGAACCGCACCCGCGAGTACATGAAGTCGAGCACATCGTTGATTACATTGTTGACATTGCAGGCCTCGGCCACGCTTTCATTCTGCGAGGCGAAGCCGAGCAGGCGCATGGTGATGCTTTTGCAGCGCATGGTGTGCTGGCGGATTTTGGACAGGGACTCGGAGATTTCCTGGAAGTTCGGCGAAGCCTTGATGCGATCGTCGCTGTCCAGGAGTTCGCCGGCCCAGCCCGCGGCCTCGTTGATCACGGCCAGGGGATTGTTGATTTCGTGGGCCAGGCCCGCGCCGAGCTTGCCGATGGCCGCCAGGCGGTCCTGGTGAATGAGCTGGAGCTGGAGCACCTTGCGCGTGGTCACATCGCGGCAGATGTCCACGGTGCCGATCACATAGCCCTCGTTGTCGTACAGATGCGAGATGGTGATGGCAACATCCACATGCGCGCCGTCCTTGCGCACGAACCGGGTTTCGTGATTGGTGACGCCGCCCTCGGTGTACAGGCGTTTGAGCAGGCGCGGATATTCTTTGGGGTCCGCGTACAGCAGATCCGCGGGGCGGCCCGTGACCTCGCTGCGGTTGTAGCCCAGAATGTCCTCGGCGCCCCGGTTGAAGGTGGCGATGTTGCCGCTCAAGTCAGTAGTGATGATGATGTCGCGCGAGTTTTCGAGCACATTCTGCAGGTATTCCTTGGTGGCCTGCAACTCTTTCTGCTTGCGTTCGAGTTCGCGCTGCATGGACTTGACATGGGTGATGTCCTCGGAGATGCAGCACACGCCCGTGATCTCGCCCTTTTTGTTGATGATAGGGAACCGGATGGCGTGGTAGTAATAGTCCTTGCCGGCCCTGGCGATTTTCTCTTCGGAGACGAATTGTTTCTTGCCCTTGCGCAGGACTTCGCTGTCGTTTTTGCGGAAGATGTCCGCGGTTTCACGGGGCAGGATTTCGAGGTCCGTGTGCGTGATGATTTCCTTGAAGGACAGGCCCAGGGCCTCGCAGCCCTTGTCGTTGATCTGGATGTATTGCCCGTTCATGTTTTTGATGGAAATGGGGAACGGAGCGGAGAGGAAGAAGGTTTCGAGCTGGACCAGGGATTCGGCGAGTTCGTCTTCGAGGTGGATGCGGTAAGTGATGTCGCGCGTGGCCTCGATGACGCCGATGAGGTTGCCTTCATGGTCGGACAGGGGCGTCATCTTGGTGGAGGCGTACACATCCTTGCCGGTTTCGTCAATGTGGTGGTACACGGCGTTCTGCGGGCGGCGGGTGCGGAGCACTTCGCGCAGCAGGCAGTAGTCTTCGGTGATCTGGCATTCGCCGCGCAGCTTGTTGTCAATTTCATAGCAGAATCGGCCCACGACTTTATCGTATTCGAGGCCGTTGTTCTGCAGGTATGGCTGGTTCACATCGAGCACGACCATGTCCGGGCTGATGACCAGGATTTCGTCGGGCAGGGAGTCGAAGATTTGTTTAATTTTATTTCGCTCGGCGTCAATGCGCTGCTGGGCCTCGGTTTCGGCGCGGATGCGTTCCTTGGCCGTGGCGTACATGTCCCAGAGCAAGCGTGCGGAGATGTGGTCTATGAGTTCCACGCCATCGGGTTTTTGCTGCTGGAGCTGCGCGCGCACCTTGCTGCTGCCCGTAAGTTCCAGAAGCATGTCCATGGGCTGATCCGCGAGCATCTCGCGCCAGTCCGAGTAGGTTGCGATGCCCATGCTGCGCGCGAGCTTGAGGCCCGGGGCCTCGGAGTTGATGTCGCTGACCGCGAGGATGTCCATCCAGAAATCGGCGAGCACGCGGCTCTGGAGCATTTCGAGAATGGCGATGCATCCCGGACCTGCGCCCACGATGCCGGCCTTGAAAACGCGGGCCTCGTCCTGTGGTCCGTAGGCGCCGTAATGCGAGGGCTGCGCGCCGCCGTTGCCGCCGGGCGTTTTGCCGCGTGAGGTTCTCGTGTCGTCCGCCATTCGGCTTTGGCTCCTTGCCTTTATTACTTAATATAGTCCGCCAGGGTAATGGCGATGTTTTTTTGTTCGCCACCCCGGTCCACGGTAAGCGAGAAGACCGCGCCCGGCGGCTGGCGCACCAGGGTGCGCATGCCCGATATGCCGGTTTCGGACGCGGGCCTGCCGTCCACGGTGAGGATCTTGTCTCCCATCTCCAGGCCCGCGGCATGCGCCGGGCTGCCCTGTGCCACGGACACCACCACATAATCGCCGTCCAGGCGCAGGGCCGTAAGCCCGGCGCGCTCTTCCTGCCAGGGATCTTTGTAATGCGCGTTGGGCGTGAGATAAATCATGCGGCGGTTGTAGTCCAGAACCACCGTGAACCGGCGCAGGATTTCCGTGCCCACAAGGCCGTCAATCATGGAATTGAACGGATTCGCGGCGTGGGCGTAAACGCGGAACCCCTTGAATGTGGCGGATGCGAACTCCAGGGTGTCCGCGCGCAGAAGGATGCTGTCCACCGAGCCGCCCAGACCGTACACGGGCATGCGGTACACGGCGTGTTTTTTGTGCAGTTCGCTGGCGGCCAGAAATTCCGGATAGATGTCCACCATGCTGTTGGCGCCGGTGTCAATCATGAAATTGCCGGGCGCGCCGTCGAGCCTGCATTTGACCAGGGGCACATTCATGGCGAGGTTGATGGGCAGCGACTGCGCGCCCGACGGGGGCGTATACTGCGCCGGCTCGTGCAGGCGCATCACGCTCTTTTCAAAGTCCAGCTCCACGACCCAGCGGCGGAACAGGGGGTAGCCCAGGATCATGTCCATATCCTGTTCGATGGGTGCGGATTCGCGCCGCAGGGGGCCGCCGAGCAGGGGCATGTCCGGCTGCATCAGGGGCGCGCTGTCAAGCGCGATCATGTCCGCGGCGAACGACGGCATTTCGAGCGCGCCGCCCGTGGCGGCCACGGGCAGCTTGCCTGTGGGTTGAAGCCCGAGGCTCTTCGCCAGGTCCAGATCCACAAGGTTGTGTGTGGACCCGGTGTCAATCATGGCGCGGTATGCGCCTTGCCCGGACAGGGTGACATTGTCGAGAAAGATATTGTTGTGCTTGAGAGTGAACGGCGCCTCGTGCGCGGCCGCTCCGAGCGCCGTACTCCGCGCAGCAAGGACCGCCGCCAGAACCAGCGCCGCCAGTGTCATGCGTTTCATATTTCCGCCCCCGCACGCTTTTGTTCTTGTCCTGATAATAATGCAAAACCGCGCCCAGAGTAAGCCCCCGGCGCGCGGCCGGGCCTGTGGAATTGCGGCGCAGCCTGTCTTATGCTAATCTGGTACCCGGCGCCGGGCGCCGGCCCCGCAATTTTTCAAGGAATGGCTTCATCATGAAAATGCGTTGCGAACAGTGCGGTTATGTGGGAGAGAAAATCAACTTCATGAAGCTGGACACCGCGGACAAAACCCTGGCGTATGTGGATGCATGTCCCGAATGCGGCTCGGGCGGGCCGTTCGAGCAGCTCGAAGAGCCGGAGCGGGAACTGCATCCCGAGGCCCAGGCCGTGGCGGACCGCGTGTTCGAGGAGCAGCGGCGGGCCGTGCTCGACCACCAGGTCTCCGATGACACGCTTATCACCGACGAAGAACTCAAGAACCTCGACCTCGAAGACGGCGATTGACCCTCGCCGCCGCAAGAGCGCTCCAATCCAGTCCATGTAAACACAACCAGACGCGCGGCGTTTGCCGGCCGCTCTCCTCATGCTATAATTTTCCGCAATATGATTAACAGGGACGAAGACTGAAAGGAGATATGCGCTGTGAAATACGAGATTTACCACGAGATCGGGGCGAACATAGACGACCTGGTCAAGCTGACCCAGATGCGCGAGGAACGCGACCCCAAGGTGTACCCGAATGTCACCAGCACCAAGCTGGTCAAGGAAGAGCGCAAGGGCAGCAAATACATCACCGTGCTGGAAACCTGCGCCAACGGCGACATCCCCCCGAAACTGCGAAAGCTTATCAGGCCCGAAATGTTGAGCTGGCACGAATACGGCGAATTCGATTTCGACAAAAATGAATACCGCTACAAGGTCAAGACTTTTTACTTGAGCAATGTGTTCAGCATGCACGGCCGAGTGCAATGGACAAAGATTGACGAAAACCGAACGGGCCGCAGGATGAATGTCGAAATTGACATCAAGGTCCCGATTCTCGGCAGAATTGCGGAGAAAAAGATTTCCGAGACCCAGATCGAGAACCTGAACCTCGACCCCGGGCGCATGCCCCAGGAAGTCGAGGAAGCCAGGAAACTGGGCAAGCTGTAATTTTCCGGGTGAAAACAATACCGTTCATTTAAGGGAAACCCCGCCCAGCCCAAAAGGCTCTTCCCCACGACATCCTGCCCCCTGGATTCCGGTCCTCTGACCGGAATGACGGTTTAAGAGAACGTGATTGGGGTAAAAAAACATCTTTCGGGCGCAGCAAAAGGGGGCGGCATGACGCCGCCCCCATGGCATTCTGTTTGCCGCGCCGCGATGCGGCGGGTGTTCAGAACCGGTATCCCGCGCTCAAGCCCAAGCTGCCTTCATCCACAATCCACTGCAGGCCCGCGGTCGCGCCGCAGGGGAAGTCGTAGCCGGCCAGCGCATTGATGTCCAGGCTCTTGTCGTCGTCGCTGGTTGTCGCGCCCGCGGCGTTGGACAGGTCCACATCCAGGCTGCTGTAGCCCAGGCCTGCACCCAGATACCAACCCTTGCGCGGCCCCGCGTCCATGGCGGACACATACCACAGGTGGTTCACGCTCAACTGCCACAGAGTCGCGTCGCCGCTCCAGCCCGTGGCCGTGGCGTCGGGATTCGTGTACAGGAACGCCAGTTTCCATGCGCGCGTGCCTTCGTCCACATACCAGTTGTAGTCCAGGCCAAACGACAGGGCGGCGTCGAAATCCAGGTTCGCAAGCCCTGACGACACATCGTCGTCAATCTGGAACCAGCCCAGATTCACGCCCAGTGAGCCGTCCACATCTTCAATCACGGGCGCGGCTGCGGCAGGAGCGCCGGCCAGCAACGCCAGCGCCAGCGCCAGAAACAGGATTCTCTTCATAACCTTTCACACCTCCGGATTTTGTGAGTTTATGTAAATAATCATAATAGATTCCTGCGGCGCCGGTCCCGGAATTCCATGGTTCCGATACGCATCGCAACACGCTCTTGTTCCTATCTATATTATCCGGAAAACGAAGCATCAAGACCCTTGGGCGGAAAAAAACCGGGAGCTATGGCTTGCACAAACCTGCGCGCTTCTGGCCATTGTCTATCATCGTGAGCTGTTTCTCGATTTCCGGCATCAATGTGTCCGCGATGATCTCATGCGCTTGTGCGTTGAGGTGAAAATCGTCCGGCGTCACCCAGAATTCACCGAGCGGCTGTTTCCGGATCAGCGCCCCGGTGACATCCAGCCAGGGAATGTGCTCCTCGTCGAGGGTTTGCGTCACCGTGTCATGAAACTCCTGGTAGGGGTAGGGCTTTCCGCGGCTCATTCCTTGATAGACCGGCCATGGGAAGATCACGAACAATGTGTTGACGCAGGATCCGCGCCGGGCGCTGAATTTCCTGACGGCTTTCTGCCACTCTCTGAAGTGAACTCCTTCGGTGTCATAAATCGGCGCCATGAATTCGGGGCCTGTCGGAGCGGTTCGCGGATCCAGTTCCTCGTAGTTGCGTAAAGACACGCTCATGTCGGACCTGGCCTTCATTTTGACATATTTTAAAAATCTGTATGTGCTGAAATTTTCACTTAACAAATTTTTCATCTTCGAACCGAACCCGCCGCTTTCATTCAGGGGATATGAATAGGTCAGGTCATTGAGCAGAAATTGTACGATCACCAGATCGGGGCTGAATCCGGCGGCTTTGCGGTCCAGAACAAGCCATTCCTGCATGGTGTTGTAGCCGCCCACGGACATGTTGAGGACTTCCACGCGCGGAGCGCCCTTTTTGCGCGCAAAGCGGGTTTGCAGAATGCTCGTGTAAACCGATTCCTCGGGCAGCGACATAGCCGCGGTCATGGAGTCGCCCAGGACCACGATCCGTTTGACTCCGGGCGGTTTCTTCACCATGAAGTCCGGCCCCCGGAATCCGTGGCCATTGGTTCTCACGATATGGTTTCCGGCCTTGATGCGGGCGTTGGGCCTGTACTCGAAGTTCAAACCCGGAACCTTGCTTTTCACATATATCGTTCGCGGGAACATGTTGAATGCGCGGAAGACCGCTTCGACCATCAGCAGCAAAAGGAATATAGACAGCATTGCCGCGGCTGCTGCGAACGCCATTTTTTTCCAGCGTGTTTGTTGCGGATTCGGCAAGCCTTGTTGGCCCTTGTTTCGATTTCCGTTCACGGTTTCCGGTTATTAATGTTAACAGGATTTCCCGTTATGCGGGGTCAATTTTTTTCGCGGTTTTGATGTAAAGGCGGGTCAGCTCGACATAGGATTGCGCGCCCGCGTTTTTCATGAGGATTTGCTGTTCGGAGAGTTGCTTTTTAACCTGCGCCGGAGATCCCGCGGCCAGGGTTCGATCCGGGATGTTCGTGCCTGCGCGCACCATGGAGTTCTCGGCGATGATGCAGTCCTCACCGATCACGGCGCGGTCGGCCACGGTTGCGTTCATGCCCACGACCGAGCGGTCGCCCACCACGCACCCGTGCAAAATGGCGCCGTGGCCCACGGTGCAATCGTTGCCCACACGGCATTCCTGTTGGGGCATGGTGTGCAGGGCGCAGGATTCCTGCACGCTGCTGCGGTCTCCGATGCGGATGCGGCCGAAATCGCCGCGCAGCACGGCTCCGGCCGCAATGTAGCATTCTTCGCCGATCTCTACATCGCCGATGATCTGCGCGGTTTCGTGCACCCATGCGCCGGCCCCGATTCTGGGCCTTTTTCCGTTGAATTCATACAGGGACATGGCGCACTCCTCCGTTTTCACAGATGGTTTTCCAATTATAACATGGCGGGGTTTACCGCAGTTCCGCGCGGGGTTAGAATCAGTAAGGCCCGCGCTTGCGGGACATTGCTGAACGGAGATGGGCGCATGGGGTTCCGGCGCACACGGTTCGATGAGTCGTGGCTGGATTACGACGGCATGCGGCTTCGCGTGGTGGACACGGGGCGGGGCGATCCGATCCTGTTTCCGCACGGGCTGGGCGGCAAGATCGAGGACAACGATTTAATCTTCCCGTTTCTGGCGGACCGGTACCGGGTGATTTCCGTGGATCAGCCCGGATCCGGGCTGTCGGACAAGCCTGTGGGCATTGATTACACCGTTGAGTGGCTGGCAGATTTTCTTCTGGACTTTGCATCGCGCCTGGGGCTGGAGTCGTTTCATCTGATCGGCGGTTCGCAGGGCGGGCTGCTGACGCTGTTGTGCTGCGAGAAGGCGCCGGAGAGAGTGCGACGCGCAGTGGTGTATTCACCGTCCGGGGTGTGGGATGCGAATCCGGCGCTGGCGGGCGTTGTGAAGCGGCTTCCGCCGCACGCGGTGCGCGCGTTCATGCGGTTCACATCGCTGTTCTGGAACAGCCCGGCGCGGCCGGATTACTGGAGCGGGCGCGCGCAGGCGCTGGAGTTCGTGGACGAGGCGTCACAGGAACCGGGGTTCGGACGGCATGTGTTCGGGTGCGTGGCTTCGGTGTTCAGTGAAGATTTCCGGCCGCGGTTTGCGCGCATCACAACGCCGCTGCTCATACTGTGGGGCGAGCACGATTTCGGTATGCCGGTGTCCCAGGGCCAGGAACTGCACAGGCTGATTCCGCACGCGCAGTTTGAGACCATTCCCGAGGCGGGGCACAATGTGCTGTCCGAGCGCCCGCGCCTGTGCGCCGCGAAAATCAAGAAATTTCTCGGATGAATTCTATTTGAGCAGGAGCCAGGCCGCGCCTCCTATGATGGCGTAGCGCTTCCACATCTGGCGTTTGCGCACCTGCATGCTCAACTGGTACTGCTCGGCCAGCTTCTTTGCGTCTCGCTCGGCGATGATGTCTCCCAAGAGTTTTGCCGCGTCCTGGTTGTATTCCGTGAAGTGACCGCGTACGGTGTGCGCGCCGTCGAGCATGAAGATGTGCGGGATGCCGCGATCCTTGATCTGGAACAGGTCGAAGACTTTGGCCGCGGTGTCCAGGGTCATCACATAGCGGTCTTCAAGTTTGAAGTCGTAGTTGTATCCTTTTTCCTCAAGTTCTTTGGTGTAATTCGCGAGGTTTTCCTCGTATGCGCTCTTGGCTTTTTTCTTGACCATGGGGAACAGGGCCTTGTGGTACTTGCTCGTGTCGGCCACGATCACATACAGGATGCCCTGTGCATTGAAATGGTCGAGGGTGAGTTTCTTGAGCCAGCTAATGCCGAGCTCGGCGGTGTCTTCGTTCCCGAAGCAGTAGAGAACGATCCAGCCGTCGAGGTCCTGTGCGGACACGATGCGGCCGTAGAGGTCCTTGATGTCGAACCGGGGGATTGCGGTGATGGAGACCGGGGCCTGGCCCGGGCCGAGGGTCTGCTCCGCGGGCTGTGCGGCGGCTGCGGGCGCGGCCGTGCATGCGAAAACGAAAAGAGCAACAAATAGAGCGAACAGGGGATTGCGTGTCATGTGCTGCCTCCAGAAGCGGGGGGTGTCCGGCAAGTATGGCAATTGGGAAAAAATAGCACGAAACCGGGTCGAGCGCAACATTGAAACCGGATTGGTCGTGGTTACAATGTCAGAATGTTGGGGAAGGCGGTGTGCGGCGCGTGAAGGTTGAACGGTTTGAAACCGGAATGATGATGAACAATACATATGTGGCGTGGTGTGCGGAAACGCGCCGGGCCGCGGCCGTGGACCCGGTTGGTTCATGCCGGCAGGCGTTGGCGTTCATCCGGGACAACGCGCTCACCCTGGATTTCATTATTTACACCCACGCGCATCCGGACCATGTGAGCGGGGCGGCGGCCATGAACAAGGCTACGGGCGCGCGCGTGGCCGCGCATGCACTTGCAGGAAAGCTCATGCGCGGGCCGCTCATGCTGCTGTGCAGCGGCCTGGGCCTGGCCTTCAAACCCGTGCCTCCAGACATGCTTCTGGAGGATGGGGCCGAGATGCTGATCGGCAACCGCGCTCTGCGTGTGCTGCACACTCCGGGCCACACCCCGGACGGCCTCTGCCTGGCGGGTCCGGGGCTGGTGTTCACGGGCGACACGCTCATCAACGAATCCGTGGGCCGCACGGATCTGCCCGGCGGGTCCGGGGCCATGCTCATGCGAAGCATCCGGGACAAACTGCTGCCGTTGCCCGGGGACACAGTGGTGTATCCGGGGCACGGCCCGGCCACGACCCTGACCCACGAGCGCGCCCATAATCCCTTCCTTGTTAATTTGAAGTAGTTGTTTATTTTTCAAACACGATATGCTAAAATTTGCATTCGAGCCGAATATTACGCGTTTATGGAGTCTTATTTAGAGATATGTCATTGTTGATAATTGGAACCGTTGCGTTTGACACCGTGGAAACACCGTACGGAAAGGTGGAGCGCGTGCTGGGCGGGTCCGGGTCCTATGCGTCCCTGGCCGCGGCATACTACACAAAGCCGCGCCTGGTGGGCGTTGTGGGAGAGGATTTTCCGCAGCGCTATCTGTCGTTGCTGGAATCCCGGGGCGTGGACACCCTCGGGGTGGAGCGCGCGCCCGGCAAGTCTTTTTTCTGGCATGGCCGCTACGAAACCGATGTGAACATTCGCGAAACCCTGGTTACGGAACTCAATGTGCTCGAAACCTTCGACCCCAAGCTGCCCGGGGATTACGCGGACAGCCGGTTCGTTTTTCTGGCCAACATTGACCCGGCCCTGCAACTGCGGGTGCTGGAGCAGACGCCGGGCGCGGTTCTGACCATGGCCGACACCATGAACCTGTGGATTGACATCGCTCGGGACGCGCTCGAGGAAGTGCTGCGCCGCGCGCACATCATCCTGTTGAACGATTCCGAAGCGAGGCAGTTGTGCGGCACCCCGAACCTTATTACGGCCGCGCGGCGCATTCTGGAAAAAGGCCCGCGGGCAGTCATTATAAAAAAGGGCGAGCACGGGGTCATGATGTTCACGGACAAGGCCGTGTTCTCGCTGCCCGCGTATCCGCTCGAGGGGGTCAAGGACCCGACCGGGGCAGGGGATGCGTTTGCGGGCGGGTTTATCGGATATCTTGCGGGAGCGGACGACTGCACGGAACCGGCCATGCGGCGCGCCGTGGTTGCAGGCACGGCCACGGCGTCGCTGTGCTGCGAGGACTTTAGCGTGGGCCGACTCCAAAGCGCGGACGCGGGCGCCGTGGCCGCGCGTATCGCAGGCATCGCCGATATTACTTCCGTGGATTTTGCGCAACTGGCCCGCGTTTAGCCCGGGCCCGGGTTTCCGCGAGCCGTGGAAAAGTTTTGTGCGGGAAACGGAAGATAATTAGGAAAGAATTTACACAAAAACCCGGCCCCATGCCGTAAGGCGTGTTTGTCCGGGTTTGCGCCATTGAGCATTGCGACACCCGCCGGGGTGTCCCGGCCGCGCAGCCGCACCGCAGCGCCTGATGCAAACCATTCGGATCTGACCGGAGGCTTGTTTTGGAAATCAGGGAATATTTAAGCATCATCTGGAAACGCAAACTGCTCATTGTCATTTCCATGTTCCTGCTCGGGTTCCTGGGAATCGTGATCAACTATGTGATCATGAAAGCCACCTATCAGGCTACGGCCAAGATTCTTGTGGAGCCCAAGGCCAAGCTCGTGGTGCTGACCGGGGACCGCAATGCGAGCAACATGCCCCCGTCTCTGGACATTGAGACTTATGTGAAGATGCTCAAAAGCCATCGCGTGGGCGAGGCCGCGGCCCAAGAACTGCACAAAGACGATAAAAAAATGCCCGACAGGGAGGCCCTCCAGAAGCAGGGCATCAACATGGCCAATGCGGTCGTGGTGGAAGCCGAAGAGGACACGGGCATCATCAAGGTCAGCGTGCAGAGCAAAAATCCCGAAGAATGCACGGACATCGCAAACGCCTATGTCAGAGCATTTGTGGGAGTCAGCAAACAGATGACGGAAAGCTCACTGGACGAGCTGGAATCCTATGTGGAGAAACAGCTCGCGCAGGCCAACCTCAAGCTCAAGGAACGGTCGCAGAACATTAAGGAATTCCAGGACGACATTCTCGCCGAGCACGACACCACGAACCCGGACCTTCAGGAAACCGAACTTGACCAGCTTATCCGTCAGCTCGAAAACGAGCGCATGTACGCGAACATAGAACAGAAGGCGCTGGAGGTTCGCCTCCGCGGTTTCGCCCAACTGCTGAACCAGTACGACGATGTGCTCACCATGGGCACCATGGACCGGCCTGGCTGGGACAGCATGTCCTTTACAAACAACAGTGAAATTGATGATCGCCTGCGCGAACTCGAACTCGAGCGCATTTCATTGCAGGAGAGATTTGTCGAGGGGCACCCCAAGCTGGCGGAACTGGACGGCAAGATCGAACTTCTCGAAAACCAGAAGCGGCGCGTGGTGAGCAGCTATGTGCAGGGCCGCCAGATAAACAATCAGCGCTATGAGCATGTGCGCGACAGCGTGGACGAGCTTGAGGTGGAGCTTGCGCTGGCCACGGCGAAAATTGAGCGTATCGAGCAGAGCCTCGAAGAAGCCCGCGGCAGAATGGTTAATGTGCCGGAAATCAAAAAGCAGAAGATGGATCTCGAGCGGGATCTGGCCGTGGCCGAGTCCATGAAAACCATGCTCGAAGAGCAGCTTATCCAGCTCCAGCTCCAGCGCGTGGAGCGGCCCACCAAGGTGCAGGTGCTCGATCCCGCCATCAAGCCATCGGACCCCATATCGCCCCAGCGTGAGCGCAATGTGGCCATCGCCATCATCATCGGCCTGCTCCTGGGCGTTGGCCTTGCTTTCCTCCTCGAGGAAATGGAAGAAACCGTGCGCACCAGCGACGATGTCAAGAATTACCTCAACCTGCCGGTGCTTGGCTCCATACCGTATTCCGCGGAAACCATCAACAAGCTCATCACAGATGTTCCTTTGAAATCTCCCATCGCAGAGGCTTACCGGCGCTTGAGTTTCTTCACGCAGCTTTTCTGCCTGGATCCGCCCATCAAGAGCCTGCTCGTCACAAGCTGCAAATCCGACGAAGGCAAATCCACGACCCTGTCCAACATGGCCATCAGCATGGCCCAGGAAGGCACCAAGGTTCTGATTATTGACACGGACCTTCGCAGGCCCATGCTGCATCGCATGTTTGGCATAGACAACTCCCTGGGCTTAAGTTCGATCCTCACTGGCGAACTCGAGGCCGAAATCGCGGTCAGCGACATGTCCGTGAGCGGCCGCCTGCCCAAAGAGTCGTTCATGGAAGTGGTGGTGGACCGCCTCATCCAGCCCACGAACATAAAGGGCTTGAGCGTAATCCCGTCCGGCCCGCTGCCCGCCAACTCCATCGAGCTGCTGCGCAGCGAGCGCATGCTGTCCTTCCTGCGCACCGTGGAGAAGAAAGCCGACATCGTAATTTTCGACAGTCCCCCGTCCATCCATGTGATTGACGCCGTGGTCATGGCGCAGATTCTGGACGGCGTGCTCATGGTCATCAACAGCGGCCGCATAGACCGCGAGGAAGCACTCCAGGTCAAGTACATGATCGAGAGCACCAAAACGCCCATCATCGGCGTGGCGCTCAACAATATCGAGGCATCAAGCCCGGATTATTATTATTACTATTATTACGGCGGCTACGGCTACGGCAGCCGCCAGCGCCGCAAGCGCGTGAAACTCAAACGCTAAGGAGCGCCGGAGCGGGCCGCGCGCGCTCGCCCGCATGCCGCCATGCTCGAACGCTTCGTCCGCGGGATCATCGAAAAAGAGGGCCGCAAGGCCGTTGTGGATGTTCCCGTTGACTCGATCTCCGTCAACCCCTACCAGCCCCGCCGCCGCTTCGAGCAGAAGCGCCTGGACCAGCTCGCGCAATCCATTCGCGAGCAGGGCGTGATTCAGCCCGTGATCGTGCGGCCTCTGGGCAACGGCTACGAACTGGTCACGGGCGAGCGCCGCCTGCGCGCCAGCAAGCTCATCGGCAACAAAACCATTCCCGCCATCGTGCGCGAGTTGAGCGATCAGGATGTCATTGAGATCGTGTTCATCGAGAATCTGCAGCGCGAGCAGCTCGACATTGACGAAGAAGCCGAGGCCTACGGGAACCTCATGCACGAAACCGGGGGCCAGGCCTCGGAGCGCGCGCTCCAGCGCGTGGGCAAGGACATGGACTCGATCCAGAAGCGGTTGTGGATGCTGCACCTGCCGCAGATCATCAAGAAGGCCGTGGTGTCCCGCCTGATATCGCCGGAGCAGGCGCGGCTCATCGCGCGCATCGCAAACCAGGAAAAACAGATAGAGATTTTCGAGACCGTTTACAAAGAAAAGCTGACCCTGGAAGACACGCGCCGCCTTGTGCGCTCGCTGCCGTCGGTGATGAAACAGGCAGGGGATTGGGACGACGAG
>JAGUYV010000493.1 GCA_020061125.1 bacterium
CCAGACCCGCGCGCAGAAAATCCGCAGCGCCGGCCGCCGCGCCGCAACCCGCGCAGCCCGCGCCCGTGGTCATCATCCGCGAATCCGCTCCGCAGCATGCTGCGCCCAAACCGGACACGCTCGATGACATTGACCTGTACAAGACCGCCAACGAAGCCATCATGAACTGACGGCTCAACCCCTGAAGACATATCCACAAAGCCTCGTTTTCACGGGGCTTTTTTCATGCCTTAATTTCCGAGCCAGCCAACGCAGGTTCTGCGCGGCGGCATGGGCGCGATCACGGATATTGTGCAGAAGCGCGAGAGGCGAACCGCTGGGTAACGCGGCGTTTTTCCGCGTGCCTGTACCCCGCTTTTTGCGTCCGCCAATTCTTCGAAATCCCGGCGTGCACTCTATTGATTATTCAAGAAAAATGTTTGTGATTATTTTTGTTCCGGTTGCTTTTCGAGTTCTTCGGCGTATTTTTTGAGCGCGAGGATGCGCTTTTCGTGCGCCGGGTGCGTGGAGAACATGTAGGCCCAGCCCGGCATGCCGCGCTGCTTTTCAAGCAGGCGGAAAAGTCTGTCCGCACCCTTTGTCTGGCCATAGGTCTGATACACCAGCATGAGTCCGAAGGCGTCAGCTTTCATCTCCTGGGAGCGGCTGTAGTTCTTGCCGGCCAGCTCGAACGCGCCCGTGCCCACGATGCCGCCGGTGTCCGCCTGGCCGAAGATCAGGGCATAGCAGATTTGCAGACCCACGGCCCGGCCCATCCCCCGCAGATGGTCCCTGTGCTTGAAATGCCCCAGTTCGTGGCCGATAACAAAAGCGCGTGCGATTTCGTCATTCGAGAGCGCTTTGAGCAGGCCGCGGGTCACGCCGATGCCGCCGCCGGGCGCGGCCACAGCGTTGGGCCGCGGCTCGTCTATCAGAAACAGCTTGTAATCAAGGGGATGCGCCTGTTTGCTGGCCAGCAGCTTTTCGAGGATGGCGTCGAGTTCGGCGAGCAGTTTCTTGTCCTTGGCGCCGCCCTCGGGTTCGTCATAATCCATGGAGCTGAACAGTTTCTGTTCCGTGTCCGCGGGCAGGCGCAGCACCACAGCATCCACGGCGAAACCCACGGCAAAATACAATCCCGCGGCCAGGCATGCGACGAAAATGACGAGCTTGAAGAATTCGCGCGCGGAGGTGCCCTGTGCGGCGCTCGATTCCGAAGCTTCGCCCATATCTTTGGGCTTGTATGGAATCATGGCGTCACTTGCGATACTTGAGCGCAGTGCCGTAGGCCAGCACTTCCACGGAGTTGAGCGCTTTCTGCGTGCTCGCGGACACGGTGGAGGTTTCGAGGCGCATGTTGACAATGATGTCCGCGTCCGGAAACTGCTCTTTCATGCGCAGGACCGCCTCGCGCCGCCCGCGGTCGAGCACAGACTCGAATGCGGACACGCGCCCGCCGACCAGGGTGCGCAGCCCAAACAGAAACTGCTTGAAGTAATCAATGGACACCACCGTGGAACCCATGACCATGCGCACCTCGGCCAGGGGCTGCTCGTCGCCCGCGGGCAGTTCATAGGGAATTGCGGGCAGGTTCTGGAACTGCGCCTCGCGCGCGCGGATGGATGCATAGTGCCGTCTTTCGATGATGCTGCCAGTGAACATGGCAAGCACCAGCAAGGCCACGGCTCCGCCGATTTGAATGAGTCCTTCCATATCCGTCACTCCACCCGCACTGCGGTGCCGTATGCGTACAGTTCCGCCGCGCCCTGCGCCACCGAGGATGTGCTGAACCGGATGTTGATGACGGCGTTGGCGCCCATGGACTGCGCCTGCGTCACCATGCGGTTGATGGCCTCGTTCCGCGATTCGTTCAGCAGCTCGGTGTACCCCTTGAGTTCGCCGCCGACGATGTTCTTCAGCCCGGCCATGAAGTCCTTGCCGAAGTGCTTGGCCCTCACTGTGCTGCCGGACACGAGGCCGTAATGCTCCAGAATCTTTCGGCCCGGCACAAAGTTCACCGTGGTCAGAATCATAAAGTCCTGTCCTCCCGGAATGGGATAATATGTCTTCCCCTGCACATGGAAGATGATTAAAGGATATCACCGGCGCGCAGAGCGGTCAATCATGGGACAAATAGAAAATCAGGAGGAAATGATTTTAACGGCGGCGTTGATCTGGGCGCGGCTTCGAGCGGCCAGGAGCATGCCCTGCTTTCCGAGATCCAGGGGCAGATCGTCAACCGGCGCGCCGGTCTGGTCCGCGCACAGGCCGCCGGTCTGTTCGAGGATGATTTTGCCTGCGGCGTAGTCGAGCACGCGCGTGGCCTTCATGTGCGCGTACATGTCCGCGGCGCCCGTGGCGGTGTAGGCCATGGCCAGGGTCATGGACCCCATGGAGCGGGATTTCTCCGCGCCCAGAATCACCGGCATGCACCGGTCGCGGATGCTTTTGCGCTTGGAAATTTCATAGAACAGCACGCGCGTGCGGCGGCGTCTGTCCGCGGGCAGGGTCAGCAGTTTGCCGTTGAAGAACGCCCTGCCGGAACCGGCCGCGGCGTGGAATTCATCACCGTTGGCCAGGTTCATGATGTAGCCGAACAGCCCGCTGCCGAGCGTGGGGCCGGTGAACACGCCGATGGACACGGCATAGAACGGAATGCCGCGTTTGCAGTTGATGCTGCCGTCAATGGGGTCAATGATCACGCGCGGGAACGCGGCGCCGAAGTCGTGTTCGCCGGATTCTTCGGTGAGCAGCGAGAAGCGGTGTCCCTGCTTGTGGAAACTTTGGAAATGCTTGAGGATGATGCGTTCGGCCAGAAAGTCAATGTAAGTGGTTTCGTCGCCGCCCGCACCGCGCGCGCTCACGATGGCCGCTGCCTTTGCGGTTCCGGACAGAGCGCGCGCGGCCGGGGCGAGTTCCG
>JAGUYV010000399.1 GCA_020061125.1 bacterium
ATGGCCGTGGACGCGGGGCCGCCGCCCTGTTTCACGAACGAGCGCGCGTGCATCTTCTCGTCCGCATGCGGGTAATGATCCAGCAGGCAGATATAATCCGCGGGGCTTATGCCCAATCCGATGCAGTCATATACGGGAGTGGCGCTCATGGCTTGTCAGGGTGCAGGGTGCAGGGGGAAGGGTGCGAAAAACATGACTCTTCCGGCACAATGGTTCTCGAATGTTCCTAATCCTCGAACCCACCGATGTTTTGAATCCCTGGAACCCTGAATCCCCGGTATTAATCGCGGCCGCAGGCCGCGTTCTCCGTGCCCTCTGTGGTTATCCTTGCCTTTGTTTTATTGTTCGCGCGGCTGTCGCGTCCCGCGGCGGCGGCGTTCGGCGACGCCGCCCTACATGCTTTGAAATCCACAAAAAAATGAGTTTTGCGTCTGCGGCCTCTGTGGTTATCCTTGCCTTTGTTTTCCTTCAGGCTTCGACCTCGCCGCGTTTCACGGCTTCTTCGAATTGCTGGGGAAGGTGGAGCTTGATTTGCTCGATCATTTCCTCGTCGCTGATGGAGGTGATGCGGCCCTGCTTTTCGTACTGGTCCACGACCCAGCGGCCGATTTTGGCCATCTTGATTTTGCTCAAGCGCGCGTCTCCGGAGAGACCCAGGAAGTTGTTGACCCACATGGCCACGCCGTCTATGCCGCTCTTGTCGGTGATGTTGACCGCGGGCGGGCGTTTGAGGAGTTTGGCGGTATTAAAAATATTGTAGATGCGCTCGTCGCTGTTGAGGCCGTCGGCGTGGATGCCCGCGCTGGTGGCGTTGAACTTGCGTCCCAGGAACGGCTGGTTGCTGGGGATGCGCATGCCGCACTCGCGGCGCAGGTAGCGCGAGATGTCGAAAAGCGCGGTGGTGTCAATGCCGCACATATCGCCCTTGATGCCGATGTATTCCATGACGGCGCCTTCGAGGGGCGGATTGCCGGTGCGCTCACCGAATCCGGCCAGGGTGGTGTTCACGGCGTCGCATCCGTAAAGCCAGCAGGTGGCGCCGTTGATGTGCGCCTTGTGGAAATCGTTGTGCCCGTGCCATTCCAGCCGGTCGCCGGGGATGCCGCCCTCGGAAATGATGGTGTGAACCAGCTTGGGCACGCTGCGGGGCAGGGCCGCGCCGGGGTAGGTGACGCCGAACCCCATGGTGTCGCACAGGCGCACCTTGGGTTTGAGATCCTCGGGAACCTGTGCGGAGATGTCCGCGAGTTTCTGCACAAACGGAAGCACGAAGCCGGGGATGTCCGCGCGGGTGACATCTTCGAGGTGGCACCTGGGACGCACCCCGGCCTCGATGGCCGCCTCCACCACTTCAATGTAGTCGCGGAACGCGCCGGCCCGGTCGGTTTTCAGCTTGTTGTAAATGTGGTAGTCCGAGCTTGAGGTGAGCATGCCGGTTTCCTTGAGTCCCATTTTGGCAACCAGCTTGAAATCGCCCTTGACCGCGCGGATCCAGCCGGTGATCTCGGGGAAGGGCAGATCCAGCTCGCGGCACTTTTCCACGGCCTCGCGGTCCTTGGTGTTGTAGAGGAAAAACTCGCTCTGGCGGATCACGCCGTTGGGTCCGCCCAGGCGCGCCATGAGTTTGAACAGGGTCACGCACTGCTCCACTGTGTAGGGCGGCCGGGCCTGCTGGCCGTCGCGGAATGTGGTGTCCGTGATCACAATGTCCCTGCGCTTCATGTCCGCGGGGTCGAAGCGCACTTCCTGTCCGTTAATGACCTCTATAGCCGGGCCGTCAAAGGTGATTTTCGGCACCGACTCGTAGTCGAAAATGTCCTCCATGAGATTGGGGGACGCGGGGTTGTCGAGTTCATATCTCTTCATGGAATGCTCCCTATTTCTGTTCCTCGATGCACTTTTTGATGAAATCCACGGCCGCGCCCACAGTCTTCACGGCCATGGCCTGGTCCTCGTCCAGCTCGATGCCGAACTCCTCCTCGAACGCGGCCATAAGCTCCACGCTCTGAATGGACTCCGCGTCCAGATCCTCCACGAACGCGTGTTCCAGCTTGATGTTTTCCTCGGCGACTTCCAGAACCTCGGACACGATTTTGATAACTCTTGCAGCGATGTCTCCGGACATGGGCCGGACCTCCTTGCGCTCGAATCCTGCGGGGTGAACATGCTGTGCGGAACTGCGGCACGAAAACCGGATAGCGAATCCGGGAAAATGCAACAAGATCATAATAAAAACATAACAATGCCGCAAGACGGGCGGCGGGTGCGGGGATAGGGCCGCGCGCGGGCGGCGCTATTGCGTAAAGGAATCCAGAAGCGCCGCGCTCTGGAATGCGCACTCGCGGGTCTTGAGTCCGCTTTTGACTTCAGACACGAGATCCATGTGCAGGTACTGGGGCGCGGCGCGCGTGTATGCGGGCCAGGCGGGCACGCCCTGCGCCTCGGGCCTGCCCGTGCGCGCGAACGACGACCACAGCGCCGCCATGTGCGCGCCCAGCGCCCGGTTCTCGGCCGTGCTCACGCTCATGCCCATGAATTTCCAGTTGTTGAACACGAAGAACAGTTCGGCCGAATGGAACGCGCCCAGCTCCTTGAGCATGCCCGTGTCCGAGGGCGCGCGCAGGAAATGGTACAGGTACACCTCGCCGCCGTTGTCCGCGAGAATCGAGGCGTGCTCGCGCGTGGGGCAGGTGAACGCCAGGTCCGAGAACAGGTCGTTGTACGCGTCGCGCGGGCTGGCGTATTTCGATATCGGGTAGAATTCCAGCACCTTGTCCGAATCCACATTGATGCCGAAACTCGCCTTGACCATTTTCATGTCCGACTCGAAGGTCTTCCTGAAATCCTCTTCGGTGACCACCTTTTTCTGGATGAGAAACAGGGACGCCTCGTCCTTTGTGGTGCCGAGCATGATTTTCAGGGACTTGTCGTAGTTTCCGGAAAGCAACAGATTGACCGGGGTGTCCGGGATGATGTCTCCGTCAATGACCGGGTGGAACGGGAATCCCTCGGTGAGTTCGGCGTCGGACATGAGGCCGATGGAAGGCTTGAGGGTTTTCATCATGGCCATGGCGTCCGCTGCGCGCAGGCACTGCGCGGCCTGCGCCGGGTCCGTGCAGCCCAGGCGCTGCGCGGCCTTCTCTCCGTTGGCGTTCTCCTGCATATGCGTCTTTTTGAGCACGGTTGCGGAACCGCTCTGGATGATCGCTTTCTGGAACAGGCCTCTGGTTTTCGGGGACAGGGTAAGCAGGCTCACGGCCATGCCGCCCGCGGACTGGCCGAACACAGTGACATTGCCCGGGTCGCCGCCGAACGCGGCGATGTTTTCGTGAACCCATTGCAGGGCCGCGATCATGTCCATCATCCCGTAGTTGCCGGTTTTGCCGCCGGCGTCCGCCAGGGCCGGATGCGCCAGGAACCCGAACGGCCCCAGGCGGTAATTGATGGTCACCACGATCACATTGCCGGTGTTGGCCAGGTTGGTTCCCTCGTAAAGCTCCTGGCCGCCCGAGCCGAGCACGAACCCGCCGCCGTGAATCCACACCATGACCGGGAGCCTGTCTGCGCCCGCGGGGTGCCACACATTCAGATACAGGCAGTCCTCGCTGCCCACGGGTTCGCTGGCCGGGGCCAGGCCCATGGGAAACTGCACGCACTCGCCGCCGTACTTGCCGGCCTTGAGGGTTTCCGTCCAGGGCTGCGCGGGCTGGGGCGGAGCGAACCGCAGTTCGCCCACGGGCGGTGCGGCGTACGGGATGCCCTTGTACGCGCACACATTGGATTTCTCATTGAACCGGCCCATGACCGGACCCTTGTCCGTGGGAATCTCCCTGCAATCGTTCACGCTGGCCATCGCGGGCGCGGCCGCGCACACAGCAAGAAGCAGAACCTTCGCCAGAACGCACAGACAAACCTTTTTCGGTGAAAGCATCTTATGCAACCCTCCCCATAAATGCGCCGCAGACCGCGCGGCATGAGAACATTATCACAAAGATGCGCGCGAAATCAAAAAAATCATTTTGCTTGTTTGGATTTTCCACAATCCGGTAAAATGTCTAACAAGACAATGGACTCCGTAAACTCTTGTGGCATTGTTCACCGGAAAGCGCGCCAGGCGCGCCGGGGCATAACTGGCAATGGAGGAAATCTTGACTTCAAAACGGGCGATGAAAGACATCCTGGATGTTGCACTTGCGGCCACAGGACTGTTGCTGCTGATCCCGCTTTATCAGAGGGCGCTTATCCCGCTGCGCGGCGCAATCGGGGTCGTGCAGTTCGAGGTGCTCAAAGGCTCGCAGGACGCGCTGAACATCTGCATAGACGCGCTGGTGTATGCGGGAGTTCCGGTGATTTATCTGCTGGCGCTGATGGTTTATCTCATTGCGCGGTGGTCGCGCAAAGTGGACAGCGCGACCGGGGCGCTGAAAGCGCCTGACCCCGATTGATCGCGGTCAGGAATCGCAGGATGAGCACGAAGAAGACTGGCCGCACGCGGACTCCGCGGCGGGCTTGCATGAGCCGGACTCGCAGGATCCGTTTCCGTTGGCCGCTGCCTTGCAAGGCGCTGCGGGCTTGGTGCGGCTCCCGCTGCGGCTGTCCGTGCAGTAAAATCCCGAGCCTTTGAACACGATACCCACGCTGTTGAAGACCTTGTGAACCTTGCCGCGGCACTCGGGGCAGCGGCTTTTGGGCTTGTCGTGGATGCTTTGCTCCACCTCGAACTCGTGGCCGCATTTTTCACATTCGTAAGCGTAAACCGGCATGATTCCCAATCCTCCTGGCCCGAAAATCCGGCTGTGCAACAGTTTCAGACAAACACGGTACCGCGGCGCGCTATGCCTGCGCGCCGATCGTAGTATAAGCCATTAGTGTAAAACCATCAAGATATCTGAATCCCATCTCCAAACCCGGAAATTTTGCACCATAAACCCCAAAACTATGTGCGCATATATGCAAACTATGGCGCATGTCAGTAACCATGGTGTCCATGCTTTTTTCAAGGTTAAAATGCGGGGGGCCGGGGACGCTTTGCTTGCGGAAAACGACCCGGTCCCCGAATTTTTCGCTGCTTGCAAATGAACGAGCATCATGATGGCAAACTGAAGGGGATTGCCCGCAAAAGACCCCTTCGAAGCGACCCTTTGTTTTTGATTGTTTCTCACGCATAGCCCGCATTGGGAGAATTGCGGATGGAGCCTTTGCGGCCGGTTGTGAATCCCTTGAAATTGTGTTTGTGTTCATTCGTTTTCATTTGTGCCAATTCGTGATCAGGCTTTTCGTGCGCCCCGCCATGGCACTGTCGCTTGCCCATCACTTGTTACCAGGGAACACACTCCCCAGTATGAAAAAACATACACATTCCCGCTCCATATATCATTTGCAACAATTTTGCCGATTTTCATTGACCGCGCTTTTCTTTGATGATATATTGCAGAGGTTGAAAATGGCATTATTGCGCCATATATTAATGGAGTCAAAGGCCGCGGAGAGCGGGGGCCGGGCATCCGGCCCTTTCAAAAATATCATTCGAGAACTCCGCGCAGCCGAGGCCCGCAGGCGGGTTTTTCAAGCCGCTTCCGCGGATTCAGAAGTTTCTGAAAGACAGGTGGTAGAGATTCGGGGCTGTGCGCCAGGCGCGCCTCGCCCTGAATTTGACAGAGGAGTGTGACCCCGCCACATGGCTTCAGAACCCGCGACCCAGGAAGCTGCACCCCAGGAAACCCAGCAATCCACGCAGGAAAAGTCCCCCAAGAAGAAATACTTTTACCACATGGAAGAGCCGTGCACTGATGATTGCGCGCGAAAATTTCTCGCGGCCTTCGCCACGGTGCTCAAGCACTCCAACTACAAGTATGCGCTTGACAACTACTCGCGCGTGTCCATGCACTGCGGCCGCTGCGCCACCCTGTGCCCGGTGTACGAGGTCACCAAGGACCCCAAAGACATTCCGTGCTACCGCACCAATCTGCTGGTGCGCATCTACAAGCGCTACTTCACCCTCACCGGGCATCTCAAAACCAAATACATGAGCAGTAATTTTCATCTGCAGGACAAGGACATTGACGAGCTGCTCGAAAGCCTTTACCGGTGCACCGCGTGCCGGCGCTGCTGGCTCGAGTGCCCCATGGGCATTGACCACGGCCTCATGACCCACATGGGCCGTTACATTTTGAGCGAGATGCGCGTCATGCCGCGCGCCCTGCAGGTGGCCACGCGCTCGCAGCTCGAAGGCCCCATCTTCAACACCTCGGCCATCCCCCTGCCCGCGCTCCAGGACACCATCGAGTTCCTGGAAGAAGAAGCCGCGGACATCACCGGACAGGAAATCAAGTTCCCCCTGGGCCAGAAGGACAAGGAATATGTGTTCTTCGCCCCGGTGAGCGACTACATGATGGAAGCCGAAACGCTCATGGGCTGCGCCGCGGCGCTCAAGGCCATGGGCCTGCAGGACAACTGGACCATCGGCGATGTGAACTACGACGGCATCAACTACGGCCTGTTCTACAGCGACTGGATATGGGAGCGGGTCATCAAGAACATGGTGGCCGAGGTCCGGCGGCTGAACGGCAAGAAGATCCTTATCGGCGAGTGCGGCCACGCCTCGCGCTCGGCCAAGGTGGGCGTGCCCCTGTGGGGCGGCAAGAATCCGCCGCCCGTGATCAACATCATGGAGCTGACCTGCGACGCCCTCAAGAACGGCCGCATGAAGCTCAACCCTGACCGGTGGACCCAGAAAGTCACTTACCACGACCCATGCAACCTGGCGCGCCTGGGCTGGGTTGTGGATCAGCCGCGCTATATTATCAAACAATTCATCAAGAATTATGTGGAAATGACCCCCTCCGGGAGGTATAACTATTGCTGTGGCGGCGGCGGCGGGACCGTGTCCATGGACGAAATCTACGATTTCCGCATGAACATCGGCGGCCTCAAGAAAGTTGAGCAGATGCAAGCCACGGGTGCGGAAATCGTCATCACCCCGTGCGCCAACTGCAAAAAGCAGGTCAACGAACTCATCCAGTACCATAAGCTGCCAATGGAGAACAAGGGCCTGCACGACATGATTCTCGAAGCCATTATCTGGGACTGACGCGCGCAACCCGGACACGCGCGAGCCGACAGGAGGACACAAAAAAATGGAACAGTGGCTGGCATACGCGAGAGGACCGCTTTTCCTTGCGACATTCTTATTCATGGTTCTGGCGCTGGTGCGTCTTGTGGCCATTCACCTGCTGGCCATGCGCAATGTATTGAACAACACCGAGAACAAGCAACTCGTGCCTTCAGCCCTGGTCAAGAGCGTGACCGACTGGATTCTGCCCCTGCATGTGCTCAAGACCCGCCCCCTGTTCGGCGTGACCTCGTTCATCTGGCACATCGGCATCATCCTGGTGCCGCTGCTGTTCGTGAGCCATGTCCTGCTCTGGGAGCGCGGCCTGGCCACGCTCATCCCCTATGTGGACAGCATTTCCCTGCCCGGCTTCATCAAAATGAACAAGCACATCGCGGACCTGCTCACCATCATCGTGATTCTGTGCACCGCGGCCCTGTTCGTGATGCGCGCCGCAAACCCCGTGTCCCGCGCCATCAGCGAACCCGTGGACTACATCATTCTCGTGCTCATCGCCATCCCGTTCCTCACCGGGTTCCTGGCCGTTCACCCGTCCATGAACCCCATCCCGTACAATGCGACCATGCTCCTGCACATTCTTAGCGCCGAGGCCATTTTCGTGCTGATTCCGTTTACCAAAATGGCCCATGTGGCGCTGTTTCCGTTTGGTAGAATATCCAGCGACATTTACTGGCGCTTCCCCGAGGGCGCCGGACACAAGATCGCCGGCGAAATGCACGGCGAGGAGGCAAAAGTATGAGCGCAAAACACGGCCCCGGCGCAAACGCCATGGCCATTCTCACCGATGTGACGCGTTGCGTCGGGTGCGAGAAATGCGTCATGGCGTGCGAGCGCACATGGAACACCGGCGACACCATTCCCTCGGTGCACGCCGCGCCGGACGGGTTGTCCGGCAACCGCTGGACCAGCATCGTCAAAATCAAGGACCGCTTCGTGCGCAAGCAGTGCCTGCACTGCGTGGATCCCTCGTGCGTGGGCGCGTGCCCGGTGCATGCGTTCTACAAGATGGAAAACGGCGCGGTCATCTACAAGGCCGGAAAGTGCATCGGCTGCCGCTACTGCATGCTGGCATGCCCGTACTCCATCCCGCGCTACGACTGGGACGAGCCGAAACCTTTCGTTCAGAAGTGCAAACTCTGCTACGACCGGCTGCTCGAAGGCCAGCGCCCGGCGTGCACCCAGGCGTGCCCTTACGGCGCAACCATCTTCGGCACCCGCACCGAGATGATTGCGGAAGCGCACAAGCGCCTCAAGGCCCGGCACAACGGCGTCGAGGCGGCGAACTACATTGACAAAATCTGGGGCCTGCACGACTACGGCGGCACCTCGGTCATGTATCTGTCCGATGTGAACCTGTACGAACTCGGGTTCCCAACGCCCGGCAAGGTGTCGGCTCCGTACGACTCCATTCCCGGCCACTATTCGCATCCCGTGGCCCTGCAGACGCCGTTCCTGGCCGCCACGGTGTTCGGCTCCCTGGCCGGCATCACCTGGATCATCAACCGCCGCATGGCCGCGGCCGAGCAGAAGCAGAAGGAAAAGGAAAAGGATTATTAATATTCGAAGCGGCGCGCGCGCCGCGGTTCGACCCGGTGGAAATCCATTAATGCACGCGGAGTAAGCAGACTATGAAAAGACTAATGATACTCAAATCCGTGCTCATCGTGATCGCCATATTCGGGCTGATCGCCTGCATCGGCCGTTTCGCGTTCGGCCTGGGCGCGGCCACGGCCGTGAGCGACCAGATCCCGTGGGGCCAGTGGAAGGTGCTGAACATGGTCGCGGGCGCTGCGCTCGGAACCTGCGGCTTCGTCACCGCGCTCATCGTGGTGGTGCTGCGCTTCGAGCGCTTCGAGCCGCTGCTGCGCCCGGCCACGCTCATCGCGTTCCTCGGCTACGGCTCGTCCTGCTTTGCGCTCCTGCTCGACATCGGTCTCCCGTGGCGCATTTACCACCCGTTTATTTTCCCCAATATCCACTCGTTTCTGTTCGAAGTCTCGGTCTGCGTCACCTTCTACTTCACCGTCACCGCCATTGAAATGATCCCCATCGTCACGGAGCGGGGCATTCTGCACAAGTTCCACAACCTGGGCCACAAGATCCACCACTATGTGGTGCCCATCGTAATCATTGGCATCACCCTTTCGAGCATGCACCATACCTCTCTGGGCGCGCTGTTCGTGCCGTCTCCCGAGCGCCTGCACCCCATCTGGTACTCGCCGTGGCTGAACTGGATCTTCATTATCTCGGCCATGGGCGCGGGCATGATGACCCTGGTGTGGGTGTGCCTCACCGTGGCCGGGCTGTACAACCGCAAGGCCGACCTGCGCCTGCTGCAGGCCGCGGCTTTCATCTCGGTGTTCTTCCTGTGCTTCTACGGAGCCATCAAGGCCGTGGACCTGTCCGCGCGCCATGTGTGGCCCATCATCTTCAGCGGCCAGTGGGAGGGCGCGGTGTTCATCCTCGAGTCCCTGCTGCTCGTGGTTGTGCCCGTGGCGGTCATGATCAGCCCGGCCCGGCGCACATCGGCCGGCCTGCTCGTCGCGTCCGTGTCCGCCATCATCGGCCTGGTCATGAACCGGCTGAATGTGGGCATCGTGGGCTTCTTCCGTTCCGCGGGCGCCACATACTTCCCGTCCATCGGCGAGCTTTTCATCGGCCTGGGCGTCATGGCCGGCGCGGCCCTGCTGTTCTTCGTCATTGTGGAAAATTACGAGATTTACGATAAACCCCCGGTTCTCCCCAAGGAGGTCTGAACCCATGTCCGACGACAAACGCCCCGATGTGTCCTTTGATCCCGTCACGAATGTCTGGGACAGCATTATCCACAACCCGATCCAC
Source organism: bacterium (assembly GCA_020061125.1). GTDB lineage: Bacteria > UBP15 > UBA6099 > UBA6099 > DSWB01 > DSWB01. Next base: position 9,974 of record JAGUYV010000399.1, read on the forward strand.
AAGTTGAGCATGGTCGCGGTCGTGGCCCTGGCGGTCTCGATTCCATTCCTGTGGCACTTCGACACATCGCTCAAGGGCATGCCCCTTCGCAACGAGCCGGTGCAGGCGCCCAAGAGCGCGGACCAGACGCGCGCCGTGCTCATCATAGACGGCAACCGCGACAACTATGTGGCCGAGTTCAAGCATGCACAGCACCAGGAAATGCTCGGAGGCGAAGAGTCCTGCGCCAAATGCCACCACATTGACAAGCCCAACAACCTGTTCACCGCCTGCTTCCACTGCCACAGCAGCATGGCCCAGCCCACAGCCATCTTCAACCACACCTTCCACATCAACAAGCTCGGCGGCAACAAGGGCTGCAACACCTGCCACCCCGACGAAAGCAAGCCCAAATGGCGCACCAACGCCGTGCACTGCTCCGAATGCCACAGCAAGGACATGCGCATGCAGAAACCCGCGGCGTCCAAAAACGGCGAACCCGCGCCCTCGTTCAACTATATGGCCCCCAGCTACGCCGACGCCATGCACAAGCTCTGCATCGAATGCCACCGCACCATGGACTTGAGCGCCGAGCGCAAGCAGCCCATGGAAGAATGCAACTTCTGCCACGCGGGGGCCAAAAAGACGCACCCCAACATCGAGGAAAACGGCGCCAACTGACCCGCCTCCTCAACAACCCGCGCGGCCCCCGGCCGCGCAACACACAGCCAGCCATCAAAAAAGCCGCTCCCTACAGAGCGGCTTTTTGATTGACGGCGCCTTGAAAATTTGAACCTCACAGCACTTGTTTTTCGCGCCCCGCAATCAGAACCCGGTCACAAGCACCGGAACTGCGGAATCCGTGGTCGTTCCATCTCCAAGGGCGCCTTGAGCGTTGTACCCCCAGCACCATATTGTGCCGTTTTCAAGCATTAAACAGGTATGAAGAGAGGACGATAGCTGCACGGCTGTGCTGATGCCGGTTACATCAACGGGGATCAGAGAACTCTGGGTCGAACCGTTCCCAAGCCCTCCGTACAACCCATCTCCCCAGCACTTGACAGTACCGTCGGGCATCTGTGCGCAGGTGTGATAAAAACCGGTACTGATGGACCTGGCGTTAGAGATTGAAACGGCTGCAACGGGCGTTAGCGAGTTTATCGTTGTCCCGTCACCGAGCTGGCCATGTGAATTGTGCCCCCAGCACATGGCCTGTCCGCTGCCAAGCACAGCGCATGTCTGGTAATAATGAGCGGAAATTGAAACGGCGTTCGAAATGCCCAGCACAGTTACGGGAATGGAAGAAGTTATTGTTATCCCGTTCCCCAGGGCGCCATATTGATTGGACCCCCAGCATTTCACTTCGCCGCTGGACAGCACGGCGCAGAAATGATAATACCCCGCTGCTATGGACACGGCGTTTGAGATGCCTGTCACATCCACGGGTGCTGAAGAGTCGGCTATATTTCCGTTTCCGAGTTGTCCCCAGAAATTAGCGCCCCAGCATTTCACACTCCCATTGGACAGCACAGCGCATGTGCTGTACAACGCGACCGCGATGGACCTGGCCGATGAAATGCCCGTCACATCCACGGGTACCAAGGAGGTGGCAGTATTTCCGTTTCCGAGCTGTCCATAAGAATTGTCACCCCAGCATTTCATGCTTCCATCGGTCAGCAAGGCGCAGACACTCATTCCGCCGCCGGCGACAGCGGCCGCATTCGAGATGCCCTGTACGCTGACGGGGACCAGCGACCTCATTGTGGTTCCATTGCCAAGTGTTCCATATTGATTGAATCCCCAGCATTTGATGCCTCCGGATTCCTGGACGGCGCATGTATGGTTTGATGCTGCGGCAACTCTGCTTCCCGGTTCGTGGGTGCATGCAGCACTGCATGTGCCCGCGGCCAGGCAGTAGTCCGGGGTGTCGGGGTTGCTGTCGTCGCAATCCGCGGCGCTGGAACACAATGATGTGCAGTGCGCGCACACAGCCGTGCATGTGCCGGGATTCTGGCACTCGTCCGCTGTGGCGGGGTCGGCGTCCGCACAGTCAGTGTTCTGCGTGCATGCGGGCGTGCAGTTGGAACAAGATGAAATGCAGGTATTCGGATAGTTGCAGATATCCAGTGCGGTGGAGGGATTGCCGTCATCGCAATCAGCGTTGCTCGAACATGTCACACAGGACACATTGGAGCAAGTGGCGCCGCATGTTGCCTGATTGTTGCATGTGTCGGTTGTAAGCGGGTTGCCGTCATCGCATTGTGTATCGTTGCTGCACACCACGGAACACGCCGTGTTGGAGCAAGAGGCTGCGCATGTGCCGGGATTGTTGCATGTGTCCGTAGTCAGCGGGTTGCCGTCAGTGCACCCCGCATCCGAGGAGCAGGCCGGGGTGCAGGCCGTGTGTGCGCATGCGGAGGAACATGTGCCGGGGCTGGAGCAGGTGTCAATGGTGAGCGCGTTGCCGTCATCGCACTGGGTGTCGTTGCTGCACGCTATGGCACAGTGCTCGCACTGCGCCGAGCATGTGCCGGGGTTGAGGCAAGTGTCCAGAGTTGCGGCGTTGCTGTCGTTGCATGTGGCGTTGCTGGAGCAGGCCGGAGTGCAGGCCGTGTGAGCGCAGGCCGCGCTGCATGTGCCCGGATTGGCGCAGGTGTCTATAGTGAGCGGGTTGCCATCACTGCAGGCCGCGTCCGCGGAGCAGGCGACTTCACATTCCAAATGATGGCACGCGGCGTCGCATGTGCCCGCGCTGGTGCAGAGGTCCGTAGTGAGCGGATTGGAGTCGTTGCACGCCGCATCCGAGGCGCAGGCCGAGGTGCAGGCCGTGTGCGCGCACTGCGCATCGCATGTGCCGGGGCTGGCGCACGCGTCCCGGGTGAGGGGATTGCCGTCGTCGCATCCCGGATCCGCGGTGCATGCGATGGTGCATGAGCTGTGGAAGCACTGCGCGCTGCATGTGCCGGGATTGGCGCACGAGTCCACGGTCATCTCCACGCCGTCGTTGCATCCCGCGTCCGAGGAGCATGCCGGGGTGCAGGGCGAGTGCGTGCATGCGGCCGCGCAGGTGCCGGGATTGGCGCAGGAATCAACGGTGAGGGGATTTCCGTCGTCGCAGGCGGAATCCGCGGAGCAGGCCACGGCGCACGCGCTGTTCGAGCACGAAGCGTCGCATGCGCCCGCGTTCACGCATGTGTCCATGGTGTACGGGCTGCTGTCCGTGCAGTCCGCATCCGAAGCGCATACAGGTGCGCATGCGGTGTTGCTGCACTCGGCCCCGCACTGGCCGGGGTTCACGCAGATGTCCGTGGTTGCGGGATTGTCATCTTCACAATCTGCACTGTCGGAGCACCCGATCTCGCAGAAGCCTGGATTTACATGGATGTTGAAGTTGTCGCCCTTTTCCCAGCGCGTGCGGTTCATGCGCACGGTGTAAATGTCGTAGTCCGATCCCTGGGGGCTGTCCGTGGCCGCCCAGTCGCCGGGGATGGTTTTGGTGATCACGCGCTGCACATTCTGCTGCCCCGGATAGATGGTGATGAAAATGTCATCGTCAAAGGACGACCATACGGGGTTGTCCCCATCGCGCTTAAGCGCGGTTTCCACACCGCAGTAGATGGCTTCGGATCCGGCGTTGCTGGCGGAGAGGGTGATGGTCATGGTTTCGCCGGGGGTGTAGTTGACCTTGTCCAGCTGAAGGTCGCACTCCACGCGCTCGTGTGCGCATGTGGCGTTGCAGGTGTCCGGGTACAGGCATGCGTCGAGCGTATCAATGTCCCCGTCATCGCAAGCCGCATTCGAGGTGCACGCCATTTCGCACGAGCCGACAACAAGTGTGGCGTCCGAGCACGCCGTGATCGTGGCCACATTGGATTTCTGGCCGTCCTTTTCCGCCCACACGGTCCAGGAAACATCTGCGGGTGCATTGTAGAACCGGATCCAGCTATCGTTGGAAAACATTGAATATTTGAACCAGCCTGGAATGGATGCGCTGAAGGTTGCCCCGCGCACGGGGTTGCCCGCGCCGTCCACGATGCGGATGTAGGGCTTGCCGTTTGGACATCGTGTACTCTTCCAGTCCAGGTTGAGCCAGGTCAAATGGCTCATGGGGAAGATCACAAACAGGCCCGCGGCGTCCTGCTGCACTGTGGCGCGCTTCACGCTTCCGTCCGGGTTTTCCTCCACGACCCATTCGCCGGTGGATTCGTTGAACGCGAAGATGGGCACGGTGTCGCCCGCGGCCACGGTTGCGCCGGTCTCGGGGTTGGTCACGCCGTCCGGGATGCGCATGGTGATGGAAATGGTGTTGCCGCCGAATGAGGTGATGGGATTGCCCGCGGCGTCCTCGAGGGTGACGCGCGCGAACCCGCCGGTGATGAGCGCGCCCGTGCCGGACCCGCCTG
>JAGUYV010000354.1 GCA_020061125.1 bacterium
GCCCGCGGGCGCGAGCAATTCGCCGGGGCGCGCGTCCTCTTTGTCCTCCCGGTGACCCAGCCCGGGGGCGGGGCCAACGTGGTCATCGACGAGGCCGTGGCCATGGAGGCCATGGGGGCCGAGGTGACCATCCATAACCTGCCCGCCAACCGCGCCGCCTTTGAGCGCGCCTATCCGGACATGCCCCTGCCGACACGCTACGTCGCGCCGGAGGCCCTACCTGAGATGGCCGCCGATTACGACGCCGTGGTGGCCACGTTCAACACCTCGGTGGAGTGGCTGGCCCCCCTGGGCGACCTCCCTAACCCTCCGGTGCGCGGCTATTACGTTCAGGGATACGAGCCCCTCATCTACCCGGAGCACACCCCCGACTATGAGCGCGCCCTCCGGTCGTACGCCCTGTTCGATGACCTGGTACGCATCACCAAGACGGAATGGACGAGGCGCCAGGTGCTGGCCCATACCGGTGTGGACAGCCGGGTCGTCGGTCCAAGCGTGAACATCGACCTCTTTCGCCCGAGGCCGCGGGATGACGGGTCCACGGCGGATGCCCCGCTGCGCATCGCCGCCATGGTGCGCGCCCTGCGCGATCAGGTCGTGCTGTGCGAGGCCTGGGGTAACGCCCGCCCCGAGGAGGGCGGCGAGCATTTCCTGGCCTACTGCCTCGAAGACATCACGCGCGATCATTACATTCACGGCAATCTGATCGCGCTCAATGTGCTGGCCGTGCTCCGGCTGCAGCGGGAGCGCGCCGTGTTTTCCGTGGAGGAAATGAAAAATTTTTTCGACGCCGCGGGCCTCGCGTACCGGCCCGCGCAGCAGGGCATCGCGCGCCGGGACTACGAACAGGCGCTGCTCACGGCCCCGGATTTCGTGCGCCGCGAGAATCTTTTCAAGGGCCTGTGGTGGCGCGAGCGCGTTTTCGACCATACCGGCCCGCTGTCCGCGCAAGGCGTTGCGGACTGGCTCTATGGCCTCGAATAGCCGCTTTCCCCAGCGTGCCGCCGGTGGTATACTGAAAGCACGCAACCAATGAATTGACAAGAGGTGTCTCATGGCCGCAGCACAGGAACCGGAACGCATTCTGATCTTCGAGCCGCACCCGGACGATGTGGCGTTCCAACTCGGCGGCAGCGTGGCGAAATGGATCGCCCAGGGCCGCGAGATCTTCGTCTGCACGGTGACGACCGGCAACAGCTCGACATTCGATCCCGGCGTGGGGCGCGAGCAGATCGCGCAAACCATGGCCGCGGAGCACGCGCGCGCCCTGCGCCGCCTGGGCGTGGACCGGGAGCATGCGATCCAGTGGGAATACGACGACCTGGACCTGGATCCCGGCGCAACCCACACGCAACTGCGGCCGCGCATGATCGAGCTTATCAGGAAAATCAGGCCCGTGACCGTGGTCACCCTGGACCCCACGCACAACATGCTGGAAGAGAACCCCGACCACCGCGCCACGGCCCTGTGCGCGTTCGAGTCCGCGGCCCTGGCCGCGCATCACACGCTCTACCCCGAACAATTCCGCGACGGCGCGCAGCCCCATTTCGTGTCCCGCGTGCTGTTCTACATGACCGAATTCCCGACCGTGTTTGTGGACATCGCCGGGGATCCCATCGCCGCCAAGACCGAGGCCGCGCTCGAATACGCCTCGCAGCTCGAGTTGCTGATCACGGACGCGCGCCGCCGCCTCGACGGCCTGGGCGCGCGCCTGCCCCTGTTCGACATGCCCCCGCCGGACATCTGGCGCTTGATGTGCCGCCAGATCGCCGAAGACACGGCCGCGGAATGCATCTCATGGAACCCCGAGCGCGAGATCCATCTCGCCGAGGCGTTCCGCCTGCAATATCTGGGCGTGATAGACAAGATCAAGGACTTTCTGGACATCCCGGAGACCCTGCGCTTTGACTGACGCCTCCCGGAAACCGGCCCGCGAATTCTCCACCGCCGAAGCTCTGGCCTACATGATCGGCGCCATCGGCATCCAGCTTCTTTCCACCATGATGCTCGAATGGGCGGCCATCTACTACCACCCGCCCGAAGGCGCGGACAAAATCCGCTACACCACCATGGGCCTGGCGTCGCTGATCATGATCATCGGCATCTTGAGCGACGCCATATCGGATCCCATGGTGGGGTACTGGAGCGACCGGAGCCGCAGCCGGCTGGGACGGCGCAGGCCATTCATCATCTACGGCTCGCCGCTCGCGTGCGTGTCGTTCGTGCTGTTCTGGTTTCCGCCCCTGGCGCACGAGCACTGGCTGAATTTCGCCTGGGGCGTGTTCTGGGCCATGGCGTTCTTCTGGGGCCTCACCCTGGTGATTATCCCGTACATCGCGCTCCTGCCCGAAATGGCGCGCTCCACGGGCGGGCGCGTGAAACTGGGCGTTTACCAGGCCGTGGGCATGATCCTCGGCCTGGTGCTTGGTTTCGCCAGCGGCATCCTCATCACCAAGATCGGCATCAAGGCCACGGGCGCGCTGTTCGGCGCCGTGTCCTTCGCCACATTCCAGCTCGCGGGCTGGACCGTGAAGGAACGATTCGTGCAGAGCGCGGACGATGCGCCCGGTTCCCTGCGCCAGATGGGCGCGCAGCTCGCCGGAACGCTCAAGAACCGGCCGTTCCTCATCTTTCTGGCGGCCGAGACCATCTTCACCCTCGGCTTCACGGTCATCCAGATCGTGCTCCCGGATTACAACATGGTGATTCTGGGCAAGGAAGAGGATTTCGTGACCCTGCTGTTTTTGCCCTTCCTGCTGGTGTGCTTCCCGCTGATCTTCGTGATCGAGCCGGTTGTGAAAAAATGGAACACGCGGATCACATACGCCTCGGGGCTGTTCGGGTTCGCGATTCTGTTTCCGCTTCTGGGCCTGATCGGGCTGGTTCCGGACCCCGGCATGCGCATTGTGCTGCTGCTGGTCATGGTGGGGCTGGCGGGCGCGCCGCAGGCGGTGAAATATGTGATGCCCGGCCCGTTGATCGGGGAAATAGCGGACTACGACGAGAAGCACATGACGGGCCGCCGCCGCGAGGCCATCTACTCGGGCGCAATCGGCTTCGCCATGAAAACCGCCATGATGTTGAGCTATGGCGTGCGCTATGCGGTGTATGCGCCGTTCGGGGAGTTCAGCGTGCGCAACCACACGCCCGTGCTGCTGATCGGCCCGGTCACGGCCGTGATCTGCATGATCGGGTTCTTCGTGTTCCTCAAATACCCGGATATGTCCAAACAGGAATAATCGCGGCTGTTGAATTGTGCGCAGGGCGAAAAGCGCCGGGTTCAGAGCGTCTGTTGAAAAACCCCTTCGCCTGTCGAGGATGTGACTCATACATTCGCAAGGCTGCGAAAAAACCGGGGACCGGGTCGCTTTCCGCAAGGAAAGCGTTGCCTGTCCCCTGCATTTTTTCGCCTCTCGCGCTTTTTCAACAGACCCAGCGTCCCGATTTTCATGTGTGAACAGCGCGCAAAAAGCAAAAGCGAGGCATAGTTAAGTATGGTGTCCCATAAGCGTTAACTTAACGAAATTTCGAGAATTCTTCAATAGTAGCATTCAACGCCTGATGTTGCCGCATTCTCGTGCGTGGGGACTCCCGGAGGCCTTGGCGAATCTTGTCCCAGGTGGCAAGAGAAAAGGACAATCCCATTTACAGGTCAACCGCCGACTGTATTTCATGCAGAATAAACAGCGTTTCTCTCCACCGGCTGTCCACACATTGCCGTCGCATGGCCCTGTTCCCGGATTTTGACATAGCCCCAGGGGGAAATAAAATCGGCTGTATCAATGATGGTTTCAGCAAGAAGTCCGATGAGAAGTTTGCCGAAAAGCCATGCCTTGGCGCTTTCCTCGTCGTGCTTGGGAAGATGGCCGAAGTTAAAGAGCGATTTCAGCCGCTTGAAGGCAAGCTCCACCTGCCATCGAGCCCTGTACAATTCCATGACCTCCGTGGCGGAAAGAATCGATGCATCCACCGTGGTGAAAAGACACGAGTACATCGCGGCTTGCTCGGCTTTGCGGCCGGGAGCGCGGCCGTGCCGTGCGTTGCTCCTGCGGATGCGCTTCAATTCCATCTCGGTTGCCGCTTTGCTGCGTCTCAATGCGCAGATTCTTCCGGGAATCAGCCGCCCGTTTTCGCCCACAACATGCACCGGCCATTCTCCAATGCACCCCACGCGCAGTTTTTTCAGGCGCGTCAACAACTGAAACCGCTTCCCGTCGATGCTGCGCAGCGCGAAGCTGATTGATTTCATGCGCACAAGCGCCTCGCCGCCATTGTCCAGAACATGCGCCACGCCTTTCGCATTCGCATAGGCGCGGTCTCCAACAATCAAATCCCCTTTCTCGACAGGAAGCAATTTGAACGTTTCCCCCACATGATTGTCAGTCACCTTGAAATAATCGCATAGAAGCGGCTTTAACTGCAGCGAGTAGTGTATGCGCCATTCACTCCCCGTGCTCCCCGGCTCGCTTACCGTGGTGCAGTCAACCAGCCTCACGCGCAATCTCCCTCCGGCCCGCGCGGCGCCTGGGGGCACTTTCATGTTCTGCTTCAGCATTTCGTCCGCCATCCAGCGAAGCCATTCTCCCGACGCCCTTAATCGCTTGTATATGCCAACGCTTGATATGTCCGCCAATCCCGCCGCCTTCACCCGTACGGATGTCTCTTTCAGCGAGTACCCCTGCGCCAAGTGAATCATCAATATGCGCAAAAGTGTCTCGGCATCGCCAATCTGCCTGCATCTCGTGAGCGCTCCTCTCGCCTTCGCCTCGCTCTGCCATCCCTCGGGTAGAAAGCTGACAAGCGTTTCCCAGTCATCGGTTATGTGTTGTGTATTCATAAAACAAATCATATCATGCTTTGTGTCTGTTGTCAATCCTTAAGTTAACGCTTATGGGACACCATACTTAACTAATGTATACTTCAAGGGACAATTGGCTGCATTAGGGATATTTGCTAAGCCGAAACAAAGTAGGGCGACAGACTATTTGTAGTGCTTTCAGAGGGAACTCGGCCAAAATAGCATGTCGTTTTACTTTCGTTCTCCCCTGTAATATGGAGTGCGACAGCGATGTCGCTTTTACAACCGGCGACATGTCGCCGGAAAACAAAAGCGGCGTCGTGCCGCCGCACTCCAAAGCCATTTATGGCGTCCAACTGCTTATATTGCAGTGCAAAATCGGTTCGGCAACAAGAGGATCTTGCGTACAAGATAGTTATCGTGCCTTTTTACTTGATTATAGAAAACCGAATAATTGGCGCTATTTCAGGTTATCCAGTTGCAAGAGAAGGTCCGAGAGGGCGGCGGCGATGGCGGCGAGCTGGTCCGGCGAGGTTTTGTCCGGCGCGTCCTCGGGGCTTGCGATGTATGGGGGCCAGGAGGTGAAGGCGATGCCGGGGATTCCGGGCGCGGCGGCGCATGCGCCGGTGAGCGAGTCGAGCAGGTCTGCTGTCAGCGCCGGGGGCGGGCCGCCGCGGTCAATCACGGCGGTGCGGACGAGGTTGTGTTTTTGAATGATCTTCGTGAGCGCAGCCGCGGCCGCGGGCGAAAGCCGTTCGGTGACGGCTGCGCGCAGTGCCGGAAGCGCGGAGCAGGTGAGGCC